>CAURUA010000001.1:0-74470 GCA_963528045.1 uncultured Campylobacter sp.
AAATTTAAGGTGCATGAATTCTAAATTTTGATAGAATGCTATTTAAAAATATCCTAAATTTCAGGAGGACATTATGGTTGATTTGGCTCAAATTTCGGCTAGACTTGATGCCGTTGAGCGTTTGCCGCGAATAAAAACGGAGGAAAGCATACAAGAAAGGCTTAAGAGCAAGGGTTTTTCGCGCCGCGATTTTATGAAATGGAGCGGAGCGATGACCGCGATGCTAGGGCTTCCGGCCGCATTTGCGCCAAGCGTTGCGCGAGCTGCGGAGCTTGCTGATCGCTTGCCTGTGATCTGGCTTCATATGGCGGAGTGCACGGGCTGTAGCGAGAGCTTACTTCGCACCGATACGCCTACGATCGACAGCCTCATATTCGATTACATCAGCCTAGAATACCACGAGACGATAATGGCTGCCGCAGGCTGGCAAGCCGAGGAAAATTTAGAGGGCGCGATCGAAAAATACAAGGGGCGCTATATCTTGATGGTAGAGGGCGGAATTCCAAGCGGCGAGAATGAATTTTTCCTAACCGTGGGTCCTGAGGGCAAAAGCGGAGCTCAGCACTGCAAACACGCGGCCGAAGGCGCTGCGGCAATATTTGCGATCGGTACCTGTTCGAGCTTCGGCGGTATCCAAGCCGCAGCTCCGAATCCGACCAGCTCCGTAGGTTTGGACAAAATCATAAATAAACCCGTCATCAACGTCCCGGGCTGTCCGCCTAGCGAAAAAAACATTGTCGGCAACGTGTTAAATTTTATCCTTTTCGGCACGCTTCCGAGCTTGGACGTTTATAACCGACCGAAATGGGCTTACGGGCTACGAATACATGATCTATGCGAGCGCCGCGGACATTTCGACGCGGGCGAGTTTGTAGAAAGTTTTGGCGATGCGGGCGCGAAGGACGGATACTGCCTTTATAAAGTAGGCTGCAAGGGTCCTTATACGTTTAATAACTGCTCGCGCGAGCGTTTCAACTCCCACACTAGCTGGCCGGTACAGGCCGGTCACGGCTGCATAGGCTGCTCGGAGCCTGATTTTTGGGATCATATGGGACCTTTTGAGGAGCCTTTGGCGGATCGCCTTTACGAAAGCGTTTTCGGCGGGCTCGGCGCTGATGCTACCGCAGATAAGATAGGTGTCGGAATTTTAGCGATCACGGGTGTTGCGGTAGCGGCACACGCGGCGATTGCGTCATTTAAGAAAGATAAAGGGGAATAATCATGTCGCAAAGAATCGTAATAGATCCGATAACCAGAATAGAGGGACATTTAAGAATAGAGGTCGTAGTGGATGATGAAAACGTCGTCCGCGAGGCCTATAGCAGCTCGACGCTATGGCGCGGGCTTGAGACCATAGTAAAAAATAGAGATCCGCGCGACGCGGGATTTTTTATGCAAAGAATTTGCGGCGTCTGCACCTTCTCGCACTACAAAGCGGGTATCGTCGCGGTAGAAAACGCCCTCGGTATCACTCCGCCGCTAAATGCCTTGCTAACGCGCACACTGATGGCTAATGCGCTATTTTTGCACGATCATCCGGTGCATTTTTATCAACTCCACGGACTTGATTTCGTAGATGTAGTAAGCGCGCTTAGCGCCGATCCTAAAAAAGCAAGCGAAGAGGCGTTTAAATACTGCGACACCCCTTATGCGTGTGGTGCCGATAAACTAAAAGAGGTGCAAGATCGCGTGGGTGCTTTCGTTAAAAAGGGCGCTTTGGGGCCTTTTGCCAATGCCTACTTCGGCCATCCTACATATAAGCTTAGCCCGGAGCAAAATTTAATCGCTCTTTCGCACTATCTTGAGTGTTTGCGCATTCAGCGCACGGCGGCTCAGATGATGGCGATATTCGGTGCAAAGCAGCCTCATCCGCAAAGCCTTACCGTAGGCGGCGTCACCTGCGTGATGGATATCCTAAGTCCTGCCAGACTTGGCGAATATATGTCTAAATTTAAAGAGGTCGCAGACTTCGTAAATCGCGCCTACTATCCTGATCTAGTAATGGCTGCGAAGGCTTACGGTAACGAGCCTAGCGTGCTAAACGATATCGGCGTGGCAAATTTATGGACTCATCAAGAATTTCAGATTTCAAAGAACGAATGGCTATTTCAAAGCGGCATGATTATGAACGGCGATATTAGCAAGGTTTTGGAGCTCGATGAGAACAAGATTACCGAGGAGGCAACGCATGCGTGGTATAAAAACGATGCGCCGCTTCATCCTTACGACGGCGAACAGGAGCCGAATTATACGGGCCTTCAGGATGGACAGAGCATCGACGCGCACGGCAAAGAAGCGCATACGAAGGTGCTCGATACCCAGGGCAAATACACCTGGATCAAGGCTCCGCGATACGACGGCAAACCGCTTCAGGTAGGGCCTCTTGCAAATATCGTAGTAAATTACGCTAAGAAAAACGAGCGCGTAGTAAAAGTCGTGGATCAATTTCTAAAAGACGCCGGCTTGCCGCTTGAGGCGGTATTTTCAACGCTTGGACGAACGGCGTGTCGTATGATCGAGGCTAAAGTCGTAGCCGACAACGGACTGATCGCGCTAGAAAATTTGATCGCAAACATTAAAAGCGGCGATACGCAGACCTGCGCAAAATATGTAATCGATAACTCCAAAGAGTACAAAGGTCGCTATATCGGTCATGTGCCGCGCGGCGCACTTAGCCACTGGTGTAGGATCGAAAAGGGCGTCATCAAAAACTGGCAGGCAGTCGTGCCGTCTACTTGGAACGCCACGCCGAAGGATAAAGACGGTGCTATGGGCGCTTACGAATCCTGCTTGATCGGACTTAAGCTTGCCGATCTTTCCAAGCCACTAGAGATTATCCGCCGCATCCATTCATTCGATCCTTGTATCGCCTGCGCCGTGCACGTAATGGACGCTAAAGGGGCGGAGCTTGGCTGCTATAGGGTAGATCCCAGCAAAGGATAAACGATGAAAAAAAGATTTGCGGAATACGAGTTCTCAATCGGTCTTAGGCTCACGCACTGGCTGCGTGCGCTTTGCATTACGATTTTGGTGATCACCGGATATTATATCGCTTTTGTTTTTACCGCGCCCGAGGTAAGCCCCGAGCCGGTGCTTTTCATGCAGGCTAAATTTAGATTCGTGCATCTGATCTTCGGCTTTGCGATGATCGGCGCGGCGATCTTTAAAACGTATCTTTTCTTCTTCGATAAAAAGAGCAGAAAAGAGCTTTTAAGCATCAAGGATTTTTTTAGCCCGCGCGTATGGATAGCTCAGATCAAATACTATATCTTTTTGGGCGAGCACCCGCATCTTCGCGGCGTTTATAACCCGCTACAGTTCATCTCCTATCTGGGCTTTTATCTAGTATTGTTCGTAATCTGCCTAACAGGTATGATATTATACGTGCACGTCTATCACGAGGGGCTCGGCGGCGCGCTATACGGGCTCTTGCGCCCGCTGGAAGCTGCGATGGGCGGTCTAAGCGAAGTGCGAATGATACATCATCTTTGCATGAATATCATCATAATCTTCGTGCCGATCCACGTCTATATGGCGGTCTTTAATGCCGTCAAGGGCAGGGACGGCGCGATGGATGCGATCGTAAGCGGCTATAAATTTAAAAAGGAAGAGCACGCTTGAGGGTGCTGGTACTGGGTATCGGCAACGTCATCTACGCGGACGAGGGCATAGGCGTGCACTTCGTCCGCGCACTCGCGCAGAACTATAAATTTTATCTTAAAGCCGCCGCACGAAATTCTATGGCGAGCGAGGATTTCACGGCGCAGAATTTCATGCAAAATTCCGCCCAAGTCTCTGCGATACAAAATTCTACCTCGCAAAATTCCATAGAGCGCAACTCCTTGCAAAATTTTGCGGATGAGAATTCTATCTTTAAGCAAAATTTCGCGGCAGCAAATTTAGACCGAAATTCTACTTCAGAAAATTCCGCAAAGCAGGATTCCGCTTCAAATTTTACTTCGCAAAATTTAGCAATAAATTCCGCAGCGCAAGGCTATATCAATGCGAACCTCGTTGCCAAAAATTCCGCCGCGCCGAGTCGGAGCGCGGATCAGATCAGCTTTATCGACGGCGGAACGCTGGCTAGTTTTTTAATGCCTACGATGGCGGAATTTGATGAAATTTTGCTCGTAGATTGCATAGACGCGGAGGGCGCAAAGGGCGGCGAGGTATATTTTTTCGACTACGACGCGATGCCTAAGCAGATCAGCTGGAGCGGTTCGGCGCACGAGGTCGAAATGCTTCAAACCCTGCAGATGATGGATCTTTGCGGCGATCTGCCTCACGTTAAAATTCTAGCGGTCGTGCCGCAGCGCATCGAGGAAGCAAGCTTTAAGTTAAGCTCCGTGATTTTAGAGTCCTCAAAAACCATGGAAAAAACGGCGCTTAAGTACCTATCGGATCTTGGTTTCGCGCATGAAAAAATCGCCGATCTCAGCGCCCAAGATATAGCGGATCGATTTGAAAAAAAGGGGCGAGATGATAGTAGCATATGAGTTTAACTACCTTAATGAAAACGCGCTGATAGCGCACTTCTTGCTGTTTTATGCTCGCAAAAGCGTACTTGAGTTTTGCCTGAAAAAAGAGGCGAGCTTAATAAGCCTTTTCGTGCGCGGCGGCGAGGATGAAATTTTAAAATTTAGCGACGAGGCGATGCCGCTGATTCCAAACTCCATATTTTTGGCAAAATCCTCCGTGCGCGTGGTGGACGAGGGCAGCGCCGAAGCGAAAGCTCTGAAATTTAACGGCACGTTTGAAGGTGCCTCCTCGAGCGATTTAAATAAATTTTTCGAGGATGAAATTTCAAACGCGGCCGGTCAGGCTAAATTTAATAATTTTACCCCGCGAGTGATGAAGAAATATCTCGCTCACGCCGAGCCGTCTCAAAATGAATTCGGAATAATAAGCGGCGCTAGCGTGCTTCATGAGGGAAAATTTGAAGCGGTATGCAGGGAGAATTTCGCCGGTTTACTGGAGTTTTGCCGCATAAACTTATTTCATGCTCAGCAGGTGCAGATTAAGCGCGGTGGCGCAACTTTCACGCTCAAGGCGGACGTGGATTTTAGCGCCGATTTTTTGATAGCCGCGGGAGTGGGCGCGCTGGATGGGATTTTTGTGAGCGATGAAAAGAGCAAAATCGCGCTCGCAGCCTTCGAAAAGCCGCTCATAGGCCTAAAAACCAATGCTATCTTTAGAAAAAATCACGAGGGCGCGCCTAAATTTTTTGACGTAAAGCTTGCGGGCGACATATTCGTGTTTGCGCTGGGGCGCGCTTTGGCAAGCGACGGGATCTATTTTTTAAGCGCAAAATGCGAAAGCGCAGCGCAAAAAGATAAAATTTTTAAAGTCGCGCCGCTACAAAACGGTTTTTTGATCGTGCAAAACGAGGATTTTTTAAGTGGCAGCGCAAGCGCTTATCTGAAAAACTCAAACGACAAAAACTCCGCTCTTTTTGCGCTTACGTGCCGCGAGAAGGGGGTTTTGAACGACTCCAAAAAACGCGTTTTGCGCTGCTTTTTGGGAGTGCGCGCGGACGATGAGATCGCGATTTATGGCGAAAGCTCTAAAAAAATTCTGCTGAAATTTAATCTGTCGCGCAGTTTCGACGAACTTAAGGCTCAAATTTGCGCGGATGAGACGGGCGCGAAGCTGCTTGAAAATTTCAGCGCCAAATTTAACGTAAACGCCGCGAAAATCGATGAAATTTTAAAAAGCGCAAACGCGGGATTTCACGGTATCTTTAACGTCGCCGCACAGCTTATCTGGGGGCGCGATGCGGCGTTTTTGATGGCGGCTGCGGAGGATTTTGCGGGCGGCAAAGGGGTGCGACTTGATTTTTGCACCGATGAGCGCGGCTGCGTGCAAGCGGATAAAATTTTGCGCTCGGCGATGAGCTATGCGCTCGCAGGAGCCAATGAAAAGCTGTTTGCATTCGGATTTTTCGATAGTTTGGGCTATTTTTTAAGCGATCTGGCGGATGAGCGCAAAGAGGACTTTGACGTTTTGATCTTCGGCGGAGCTATGTTTAGCGGGCGCAAATTTGCGGATTTGATGCTTAAGCTTTGCAAAAATTTTGACGCGAGCTTTAGCGACAGCTTCGCGCTTCAAGCTCGCTAGATTGGGCATATATGCGAATTTTTGGTAAAGCTCCTAAGTCTTATCCGCAAAACAGCGAGTTGCGCTGGCATTGCGGCACCGATAGCTGCGTCATGCTGGTGAGCTTAGCGCAAACGAGATTGCGCGAAATTTCAAAAAAGCGGCAAAGGGCGCGGGCGTGAAGAAACAAATTTTATTAAATTTAGAGCATATTTTGAGGCGCCCGGTACGTTTTATCCGCCCGCTGCGAGCGCAACCTGCTCGCAAAATAGCTTCCTGCGGCGCGCAATTTATGAAAGCACGTGCATGAAAGCGGCTAAATTTGAGGTTTTCGGAGCAGTGCAGGGGGTCGGGTTTCGCCCGTTCGTCTATAAGCTCGCCGTGGATTTGGGGCTAAAAGGCGAGGTTTATAACGACGGCGAGGGCGTTAAAATCATCGTTTGTGCAGAGCTTTTCGAGCCGCAAAAAGGCTCGATTGATAAAAATTCCGCCCCTTTAAATTTCGATCAACCCAATTTTAACGAAAATCAAGCACAGAAAGTATCGTTATCAGCTGCTCGGTCTTTAAATTCTGCCGAGTCGGATTCTAACGAGACCGCAAGCTCGTCGCTAAATTTTACGAGCTCAAATTTAAGTGGAAGCTCCATTTCGCCGCAAAGCGTACCGAATTTACCGAATGATTCGGCCGGCTTGCCACGTGATCTAGCAAACGATTTAGCAAACCTGCCCGATTTGACGAGCTTGCCGCATGATTTGACGAGCGATTTGCAAGCCGCAGCGAGCGAGAAATTTTTACCAAACTTATTCGAGACCGATCTAAACGAGCAGAGCTCCATTTTGCCCGCTTCGTCGGATCAAAATTTCATCGTGCAAAATTCGTCGCAGCAGCGCGGTATGTCGCAGAATGAATCGCCGCAAGGCTTGCAAAATACTAAGCGCGACTTGCAAGGCGCGAAGGAGGATTTACAGAGCTTTAAACGCAATCCGCAAAGCGCCGAGCAAGATCTGCGCGAAGAAGAAATTTTAAAAATTTTCGAACAGCGACTTCGCGGCGAGACGCCACCGCTTTGCCGAATTGATAGGGTCATCCGCACCGATCTAAATACACAAGATTTTACGCAAAATTTTACTGATTTTAAGATCACGCAATCCAAGGAAGGGCGTAAATTTAATCCGATTTTGCCCGATTTTGCGATCTGCGATCAGTGCAAAAAAGAGTTTTACGACCCGCAAAATCCGCGCTTTCACTACCCTTTTATCAACTGCACGGATTGCGGCCCGCGCCTTAGCATCATCGCCGCGCTGCCGTACGACCGCGCAAACACCACGATGAGGGCGTTTGAGATGTGCGAGTTCTGCCGCGGCGAATACACGGACCCGCTTACGCGCCGCTATCACGCCGAGCCGATCTCCTGCCCGCACTGCGGTCCGCAGCTGTTTTTATGCGGCGCGGGCGGTGAAATTTTATCAAGCGGCGAGGAGGCGATAGCGCGCACGGCGGAGCTTTTGCGGCGTGGACAGATCGGCGCGATCAAGGGGATGGGCGGCTTTCACATCGTCTGCGATGCGACGAACGAGCGCGCAGTACGCATGCTGCGAACGCTCAAAAAGCGCCCGAGCAAGCCTTTTGCAATCATGTGTCGCGACGCATCGCAGGCAGGGCGCGCGGCGAACTTAAGCGCAGAGGAAGAGGCGCTGATAGACTGTAACGTCAAGCCGATCGTGATTTTAAAAAAGCGTGAGTTTGTTTGGCGCACAGAGGCGGGCTTTGCGGCGGATTTCGGTACGCAAAATTTAAAGGCGCAAAGCAAAAATCCTATATCGCCGAGATTTGCGGGTGAGCAAGAAGAATCGGCGCAAGGGCAGGGCTCTGTGTTACAAAATTTACGAAATTCCGCGGCGCAAAATTTTAGCATGCAAAATATTGGAGTTTGCGCAGAGCAGGGCGGGTTGCATAGTGCGCAAATTTTCAGCAAACCAGCGCGCCGTAATTTCGCCTGCGATGCATCAGTTGCGGGCGACTCGCAGAGTGCAGAAAACGAGCTAGGACGCGCATCGAATGGGTCTGGTTCGCAGTATGCGGCTAAAAATTTGAGCTCACCGCAAGCAGTAAGCGAGGCGCAAGCTACGGTTAACGAGCTAAAATCGCAATTTGCGGCAAATGGCAGAGAGCTGCGATACGTATCGCTCGATTCTTGGCATGCGGACGATCAAAATTTACAACTCTCAACGAAGATATCTGATTTGCAGCCTGCGGCGAGCGAGCCCGTTTCGCAAAGCTCCGCGAATACTTCAAGTTTGCAATATGCCGCGGATAGGGCAAACTCGCGATATAGGGCGTATGAGCAGGACTTGCAAAACGCTACAGATAAGGCGGCTTTGCAATGTGCGGTGAGCGAACCGAGTCCGCAACATACGATAAGTTTGCAACGCTCATGCTCTGCGCAAATATACGTTGCGGATGTGCACGGCGCATATTCCGATAACGGGGGCAGTTTCGTGCGTTTACCTGCGAGCTTTTCGGCGATTTTTAAGGCGGGTGCAATTTTTATCGCTCCAAGCGTGGCGCCAAACCTTAATAAAATCGGTATTTTTCTCGCAAATACCGGCGTACATCTGCTGCTTTTTGAATATTTTGCCCGCCCGATCGTCGCCACAAGCGCCAACATTGGCGGCGAGCCCATTATTTTTAACGCCGAGGAGCTGCGCGCGAAGCTGGGCGGCGTCATCTCGTTTTACCTGGATAACGACCGCGAAATTTTAACGCCGAGCGACGATAGTATTGCCTTTTTACCGCTATTTGAAGCGCAAACTTTAGCGCCTGATTCAAAAACGGCTTGCAATTTTAGCAAAATTTCCGAGCTGCTTTCAACCTGCGCCAAGACCGAAAACTCCGCGAAAAATTCAACCTTAGCACAAAATTCTGCAACGAATCTCTTGTCTATCCAAACTCTTATTACTCCGCAAAATTTTAAGGAAAATTTCGCAGATAGGCGAAATTTCGAGAACTCGCAAAGACCTTCCGATACGGATACAAGTTGCGACGTCGTAAATTTTACTTCCAAAACTAGCTGCGGCGGCACAAATTCGGCGCCTCAAAAAAACCAAAACGATGCAAATTCCGCCGCCGAAGCGAAACTCGTTTGCGGAACGAAATTCGCCCGCGCCGCAGGTTTCGCAAATTTAAAAAACGTTGCAAATCCGACAAGTAGCGCAAATTTGGCGAGATGCACAAATTTTTTCGCCGAAGCGGACGCTCTAAATCGCGCGCTGTTTTTGCGAACCTCTCGCGGAATGAATCCAAAAATTTTCCCTAGCAAGTTCCGCGCCAAAGGCACTTTCCTGGCGCTCGGAGCGGAGCTTAAAAATCAGTTTGCGATCTACAAAGACGGGCAAATTTTCATCTCGCCCTACATCGGCGATCTTAAAAACGTCGCCACGAATGAGCGATTTTTCGCGCTTTTGGATATGTTCGTGCGCGCCTACGAGCTGAAGTTCGACGCCGTCATCGCGGATCTGCACCCGCAGTTTTCGCACACGTATTTTTTCGAGCGGCGCGGATACCCCGTGATCCGCTACCAGCACCATTTCGCGCATCTGGTTTCAAATTTAGCGCAAAATGATCTTCTTTTTAGCGGCAAAAAATATCTCGGCTTCTGCTTCGACGGCACCGGCTACGGCACGGACGGCACAATCTGGGGCGGCGAGGTGATGATCTTTGACCCGCACGGCTACCGTCGCGTCGCAAAATTTGACGAGATCGCGCTTATCGGCGGCGAGAATGCGATAAAAAACATCTACAAGCTCGCGCTCGCGCTCATATTTAAATTTAATGCAAAGGGCGCTGCGCGCGAGTTTTTGGCAAAATTTAGCGCGAGCGAAGTCGCAAATTTAGAAAAAATCGCACCGCGTGCCGTCCGCTCAAGCTCGCTAGGGCGGCTGTTCGACGCGTTTGCGGCAGTGATCTGCAATCTGCGAGCCGTAAGCTTCGACGGCGAGGCGGGCATGCGGCTAGAAAACCTCTATATCCAGGGCTGCGAGCAGAGCTATAAATTTAGGTTAAAAAAAGCGGGCGAAAATTTTATCCAAAATGCGCCGCATTTTGCTTCACAGCAGCAAAGCGCCGATGATTTGGCGCGAGCGGGGCAGGGCGGTTTAAATGCGCAAAATCATAGCGGCGCGAAAGATAGCTGCGCGTTGCAAGGCGATTTTAAAGAGCTTGCTGGCGATGCGGCGAGCAAAGGCAAGCTTGGACTAGCGGCTCAAAACATCGCCGAAGGCAGCGGCAAAAAGAATGAAAGTTCCGCCGTAAATTCTATAAACCAAGCGTCTGCCCTAAATTTAATAAATCTTGAAAGCAAAGACACTTCTAACGCCGATCAAGCCCCGCAAAATAGAGCTTACGCGCCGAGCTTTGGCGACGAATGCTATGTGATCGATTACAAAGAGGCGTTTTTGCAGGCTTTGCGCGATGAGCCGGGCTTGGCTGCGACGAAATTTATAAACGGTCTGGCAAACTTTATCGCGGAGTTTGCGGAGGGCTTCGGGCTCGAGGTCGCGCTAAGCGGCGGGGTCTTTCAAAACGCCACGCTTCTAAATCTTACGTGCAAAAAGCTGTGCGAACGAGGAGTAAAATTTCATCTAAACCGCGAGATTCCGTGCAACGACAGCGGCATCGCATACGGGCAGCTCGCGGCGTATCTAAGCGAAATTTCGCGCTAAGCTCGTCCACAAAAAACGCAACTATAGCCGTTAAGCCCGCTCTTTGTAAAATTTATCGTATCATCTCGCCGCTAAATTTAATGAACTCTGCGTCCTGCCCGCGCTTTGCGTAAATTCTAACGCTACGGGCGATAAAATCCACCGCGCTAGCTTTTCTAAAATCGCAAAATCAGCAAGCAAATTTACGCCTTGCCGTCTTCATATGTCGCAGCCGAAACGTTAAAATTTTAAAATTTAACGGCGCGCCGTTGCCTGCCATAGCGTCACTGCGCACTATTATGGCAATCGATGCAAAATTCTACTGCGGCGCACGGCTAGATACTGCGCAAATCCCAAACTAAGACGCTATTTAGCGCCTGATCCTTAAAAATTTGGACGCAAGCTCGCGGTAGAATTTAAAATAACGTAGCACCGGTAAAATTTCATCGCGCTAGCACTAAAATACAACGCAAAATCGCGAGCAAAATTTCAAAATACGCACGATGCTTTGGAGCTTTAAATTTTAAAGAATAAGCCAAATTAGCGCGAAATTCTTACTATTTGAGCGGAATTTCGGTAAAATTACATTCAAAATACGCGAAATGAGGGGAGCTATGAAAAAAGAGGAAAAAGAGAGCGCCGTAAGATTTAGCATTTCGCTACCGACGAAGCTTTTTGAGGATCTCGATGAGATGGTGCGCGCCAAGCAATACCTAAGCCGCAGCGAGTTTATCCGCGATCTCATACGCGAAAAGATGGTCGAGGGCGTGCTTCACGGAGATGGCGAGGATGACTGCGTGGGCGTGCTTTGCATCGCTTACGATCATCACCAAAGCGATCTGATCGAGCAGCTCGTAGAGATCGAGCATCACGCAAACGTCACCATCGTCAGCACCAGCCACTTCCACATCGACGAGCGCCACTGCTTCGAGGAGATCACGATGCGGGATAAAATTTCAAAGATCGAGCGGCTCAGCGCCAAAATCGGCGCGCTAAAAGGGGTGAAATTTTCCAAGCTCGTAAAGGCGGTCATCACCGAAGCGTAGGGCTTTTGCACGTTTTTAAAAACAGCGCGTCGCGCTAAATTTTACGCGCTTTTAAATTTAAACGCAGCTGCGGCGCGACTTTTGCGAGTTGTGCAGCGCGATTCTCGATCGAGTAGCGAATTTGGGTGGGGCAGCTGCGCAAGGCGTGCAAATAAAATTTATTTAAATTTACGCGGCAAACGAAAGCGCAGAATTTTATAAATTTTAATCAAAAAGTATTCTTGCTGCGGGTTTAAATTTACGCACAGGCACGAAACAGGCGCAGCAGCTCGATCTATAAAGCGCGTCGCGCTTTCGTGCCGCATTTGCAAAGCCGAACTAGCGCAAAATCGATATTAAAATGGTCTCTGCATTGATGTTTGGCACTCCGGAGAGCACGCGCGAGATTGTAGAGTACCGGGATAAATCCACTCGCAAGCCCTGAATTTCGCGCTCTTATCTACGGCAATCTCTGATTTATTTTGAGCCGTTGCGAGCTGCGAGGTCTAAATTTGCAGCGCGGCTTTGCAATCTGTGAGCAGGCGATTAAATTTAAAGCAGCGCTTTACTCGCGAGCTTTAAAATTTTGCGTCGAGTCTTCGCAAACAACGCATGAAATTTAGATAAAACCGAAGCGCATAAATTTCAAGCGCTGTTAAATTTTATAAAATTTCGCGTCTTGATATAAAATTTATCAAATTTACGCCATTTAAAGCAAAAACGTGGTATTTTACGCGCAAAATTTATTATCCAAGGAGAAAAAATGTGTAAAGATTGCGGCTGTTCCATCGGCCACACTCACGAAGCGGGCGCCCATTCGCACGCAGATATGACACACGAGCATGTCCACTCCCACGCGGACGGCACCGTCCACTCCCACGCCCATATGCATGAGGCTGGGGTCGATCACGCGCACGACGCGCACGATCACATCCACGCAAATGCCGCTATTAATGACGCCAAGACGATCGAAGTGATGAGTAAAATTTTAAGCGCCAACGACGAGGAGGCCGCTCACAACAGAGCCCATCTGGATGAGGATAAAATTTTATGTCTAAATTTGATGAGTAGCCCCGGCAGCGGCAAGACGACGCTACTTGAGGCCACTATCAAAAGCGGTAAATTTAAAATCGGCGTCATCGAGGGCGATCTACAGACCAACCGCGACGCCGATCGCATCATAAAAGCTGGCGCGCAGGCTCATCAGATCAGTACCGGCGAGACCTGCCATCTGGACGCCTTTATGGTTCATGAGGGACTTCATCATATCGATACGAAAGGCTTGGATCTGGTTTTCATAGAAAACGTCGGAAACCTCGTCTGCCCTGCGGCATTCGACGTGGGCGCGCACCTGAACGTAGTGCTTCTAAGCGTGCCCGAGGGTAGCGATAAAATCGCAAAATACCCCGTGATATTTCGCCGCGCAGACTGCGTCGTAATCACCAAAACCGCGCTGCTACCGCATTTTGACTTCGATATGGAGGAAGTGGTGCGCGAAGTGCACAAGCTCAATCCGAAAGCCGACGTCATCGCGCTTGATAGCAAAAACGGCGAGGGCGTGGAGAAATGGCTGAAATTCCTACAATACAAGAAGGAATTTCGTTAATGTGTCTTTCAATCCCTTCAAAAATCATCTCGATCGACGAAAATAATTTCGCCACCGTGGAGACTCTGGGCGTGCGTCGCGGCGTGAGCTTGGATCTGCTCCCCGAGCCCGCGGCGGTCGGAGAGTACGTGCTGATCCACGTTGGTTTTGCGATGGAGAAGATCGATACGCAGCGAGCGAAGGAGAGTATCGAAATTTACGAGCAGATCGCAAAGCAGATGAGGGCGGAAGAGGGCTCCGTATATGAAAACATGGAGCCGCGAACCGGCGCAGAGAATTAAAACGGCTTGCAAACCCGTAAAATTTAAGGTAAATAATGGATCTAATCAAGGATTTTAGGGATAAGGAGCTGATTTTAGCGCTTAGCAAGCTGATAATTTCTAAAAGCAAAAAGCCACTAAACATTATGGAGATTTGCGGCGGACATACGCACTCTATCATGAAATTCGGCCTTCCGAGCCTGGTCGGCGAAAATATCAAATTTATCCACGGCCCCGGCTGTCCGGTGTGCGTGATGCCACGCAGTCGTATCGACGAGGCGATCAAGCTCGCCGCAATGCCGCAGAGTATTTTTTGCACTCTAGCAGACATGCTGCGCGTACCGGGCTCTCGCACCAGCTTGCAGAAGCTGCGCGGCGAAGGGCACGACATCAGAGCGCTTTATAGCCCGCTTGATTGCATAAATATCGCGCAGGAAAATCCGCAAAAAACGGTGATATTTTTTGCGATCGGCTTTGAGACAACGACGCCGATGAGTGCCGTGCTGATCGATAAAGCGCTGAGTTTGGGGCTAAAAAATCTTTTTTTTCACATCAACCACGTCACGGTGCCCGCGCCCGTGCGAGCAATCTTAGACGGGGCGGACGTGCAAATAGACGCGTTTTTAGGGCCTAGCCACGTAAGCGTGATCACCGGCGCGAAGGCCTACGAAAGCATTGCGCGGGATTACAAAAAGCCGATTGCCGTAAGCGGATTTGAGCCGCTTGATATAATGGCGGGCGTGTTAAATTTGGTGGAGCAGCAAAACGCCGGCACCTACGAGGTTTTCAACGAATACGAGCGCGTCGTAAAAGATAGCGGCAACCAAAAAGCGCAAAATTTGATAGATAAATATTTTGAAATTTGCGATTTTCCGTGGCGAGGGCTCGGCGAAATTCCAAAAAGCGGCATGAAGTTGCGCCCGCAGTACGCGGCGCTGGATGCCAGGGTGCAGTTTGATTGCAGCGTACAGAGCGCTCCCGAGAGCAAGGCCTGTATCTGCGGCGAAATTTTGCGCGGCAAAAAAAGTCCCTATGATTGCAAGGTTTTCGGCAAGCACTGCACGCCGCAAAACCCGATAGGATCGTGCATGGTCTCAAGCGAAGGGGCGTGCGCGGCGTACTATAAATACGGCGACGTCAAAAACGCGGGCTAAATTTTGCGCGCGGTATCCGGCTAGCAGAGCGTAAATTTTAAAACAAGTCGTATTTTAAAATTTTAACCGAAGCAAAAACGTTACGCTAAATTTTACTTTAAAATTTTACGCGGCGCCGTAGCGGCACGGCTTGTTCGGCTGCGGAATACGGGCTTTAAATTTTGAAACCGAATTTAAAACCAAATAAAAAGGAAAAATTTGAACGAAACTATACTTTTAAGCCACGGCGGCGGCGGCGAGGAGATGAATAAGCTCATCAACGAGACGATATTTGCGGCGTTTGATAATGAAATTTTGCGCGCCAATAACGACAGCGCGATACTAAATTTAGACGCCGGGGTGGATTTTGACCGCACGGCGCCGAGCTCTGCTTTGAATTCGGCGACGAGCTTCGGCGGCGAGCTAGCTTTCAGCACCGATAGTTTCGTCGTCACGCCGCTGTTTTTTAACGGCGGCGACATCGGCAAGATCGCCGTTTGCGGCACTGTCAACGACCTTGCGATGGTGGGCGCCAAGCCGCTGTTTTTAAGCTGCGCGCTCATCATCGAGGAGGGGCTTAGCTTAAGCGAGCTGCGACGCATCCTAGACTCGATGGCAAGCACCGCGCGAAGTTGCGGCGTTCGTATCGTTTGCGGCGACACGAAGGTCGTGCCGCGCGGCAAATGCGATAAAATTTTCATCAACACTAGCGGCATCGGCCGTGTTTTGCGACCTGCGCGCGTGCAAAACATCAAAGCGGGCGCAAAAATCCTACTTAGCGGCGACATCGGGCGGCACGGGGCGGTGATACTCGCGGCACGCGACGAGATCGCGCTAAGCAGCGAGCTACAAAGCGACTGCAAACCGCTTTGCGCTGCGGTAGAAAAGCTGATCTTGCAAGGCGTGAAAATCCAGGCGATGCGAGATGCGACGCGTGGCGGACTCAGCGCGGTTCTGAACGAATTCGCAAGCTCCAGCGGGCTTGAATTTTTGGTTTGCGAAGAGGATATCAAAATCAGCGACGAAGTAGTGGGTGTGTGCGAACTACTGGGCTTTGAGCCATACGAGCTTGCAAACGAAGGCACGTTCGTAGCGATCGTAGAAGATGACGCCGAGGCGGATAGGGCGCTTGAAATACTGCGCGAATTTGACGCAAATGCCGCAATCATCGGCGAGGTACGCGAAGTAGGGCACGACAAAGGCGAATTTAAGGGCTCTTTGGCACCCAAACTTGGTGCTTGGGACGAATCTACGGGTGCAAACGATATAGACGCGGCGTCAGAAAATAGGGCGGGGCAATTTCAAACTCCGTATGTGGCAAAAGGGCGAGTGATTTTGCAAAACGCCTACGGCTCGCAGCGATTTTTGGAACTTCCGAAAGGCGAGCTGCTGCCGAGGATTTGTTAAATTTGCGTGCAAATTTATGCCTAAATTTCAGGCGTATTTTTAAATTTACAACAAAATTTCGCATACAATACGGCACGGCCGTAAAATTTAGAGGTAAAAATGCATGAACTATCGATCGTAGCGGATCTTGTGGCGCTATGTGAAAAGGCGCTAAACGCTGAAAAAGCAAAGAAAAAAGGCGCGGCCGAGCAGGGCGATAAAAATCGTTGCGACATCATCGATACTGCCAATGAAAATACGGATATAGACACCAAGAATACCGAAAATACGGGCGTTGCAGATACGAACCCAAACGACAAAAGCGGCGATTTTTATAAAAATTTAGATGCGAAACCACAGGCGTCTTACGATACATTTAGTTCGAAAAGTCCACAGATAAGGGAGCTGCACGTAAAAATAGGGCGACTAAGCGGCGTGGAAGCGCATTATCTGCAAAACTGCTATGAAGTCTTTCGCACAGGCACCGTATGCGAAAATGCGGATCTCATCATCCACACCCAAGAGATCGTCGTAAAATGCAAAAACTGCGGTTTTAGCGGAGATTTGACGCAGAACGACTTTTCTTGTCCGCGTTGCAAAAGCTCTGAAATCAGCGTAATCGACGGCGAGGATATGTATCTTATGCGCCTGGTTATTGAGTAAAAGAGGGTGTTTTTAGGCGTATAACTTCCCATATTTTAAATTTAACTCCTTACTATAAGCAAAATTTCATTTCCGCCTAATTTAGATATTTATCCTATTTCATTCTTGTAATAAATCCATCCATCATTCTACTGATTTCATTTGAAATCACATAAATTATTAAATATAGATTTATATAAAAATTCTTCTAAATAGCTCTGAATGTATTAAAATACATGAAATTATTCATATAATTATACGTTAATTTCGTATTGAATTTTTACTTGAAAATTATAGTTTTCAATATAAAATATATAAGATTATGGGAACCATAGCGCTTTTTAACACTATTTATCGTATATCGACTCAAAGAACCCAAAGAGACAAAATGCGAAAATGCGAGTTTTCTCTATATATGAGTTTTTTTACTTTACTATCGTTCCATTTAGCTTTTAAATTTAAAGTCAATTACTTTATGATGCAAACACGCTGTGCGGTATAAAATAAAATTTCATAATTTATTAGCACAAAAGCCAAATTACCCTATGTTTACTCCCAAATTGCCAATTTGCCCTCTTTCGGAATTCAACCTTTTAAACAAAATAGATTAAATTCCATTCAAATTTTGCTTGCGCCCTCCCCCTCGTATTGCTATTAGTAGATTTCTCACACTCGACGCTAAATTCTAAAATTTGGCAACTCGCAGTTTCTAAATTTATCTAAATTTCAAACCCCGCAAGTATAATCCGCCATAAAATTTTAAAAATCTAAAGGCACAACTTTATGAACCCTAAAATTTTAAACGCCATAAAATTTCGCGGTATAACCTCTAGCGTTTTATCGATCTGCTGTTATCTGATCATTTGGGCTTGTTGTGAGCTTTTGTATGGCATTACGATGAGCGGGTTTTTCGCCGCCGCTGCCGCAATAGTCGCCATAATTTTCGCTTCGATGATTTTTAAACTCTCGGCAACCAAAATGATCTCGGATATCTCCGCTAGCAAGGTATTTAGGGCGTATTTGATTAACTTTATCGCCCGAGTGCTTTGGGCTATCGTATTTATTTCACTTTTACCACATTCTATGAATAATAATATTGTGAGCTTGGAGACTCTAGATTATACCTTACACGAGCGAGGCGGTTCTTTCGTGGAGGCATTCTATTGCATTTTAGCGGCTATGGCCATAGGACTTAATCACTCTATAGAGATTAAAGAGACGCAATTTGTTACCATTTGGTATGTAACGATTACAGCGTTTAAGATTGTCAGCACCATAGCCCCGGCAATAGTATATTGCTACTTAGGAGAAGCCACTAAGAGTAAAATTTTTTATGCTTACGCGTGGTTATATTTTATATCTTTAGTACTTGTAGAAATCATCAATTCGTTTATTAAACTGCCGGAAATGAGTAGTGCAACTGCAGCGTACATGGTACTCGCGATAATCCTTTTATCTGAAATTTTAGAAATTATCGCTTGGATTAGGGTTAAAGGGATTTCGGGTGCGGAGCTTTGGAATAAAAGCTTATGGACGACGCCTACAAAATAAATCAAAAAACCAATCGGTTTCGCTTGGCATCGGGCAGTATCCTGTTAGCCTAGAGGAGACGGGCAAAAATTTTTACTAGCAAAATTCTGCGTAAAATCGCAAAATTCCGCCTTGCAAAAGCATCTGAAATCCCCCACGACAAAATGAAATAATTTATATAAAAATTTATCTGGATTTTATGCCGATCGGCTATAATTCCGCTATTCTAACCCCGCATATTTTGCGGAATTTTCAAGGAGAAAAAATGCTTAAACTTCACTCAATCCTTCTTGGTGCAGCGCTTTGCGCTAGCCTGGCTTTTGCAGATCGCACGATTACAGATCAGCTCGGTCGTAAGGTCACAATCCCGGATCAAGTAAATCGCATCGTCGTGCTACACCACGAAGCGCTCAATGTCTTAAACGAAATCAACGCCCAAGATAAGGTCGTAGGCATCCTAAAAAGCTGGGAGCAGCGCCTAGGCAAAGAGTATAATCGCTTGGCACCGAGTTTTAAAAACCTACCTAATCCGGGCGATATCAAAGATGTCAATTACGAAGCTCTGCTTAGTCTAAAGCCCGATGCGGTCGTAGTGGTAAACTACTTTCCTAAAGAATATATCGCTAAAATGGAGGAGTTAAAAATCCCAGTCGTAGGCATTTCATTTTTTAGCTCTGCACAAGAGGAAAAAGCCAAGCTAAATCCGACCTTTAAAGATGAACGCGATAGCTTCGCTGCTTATGATGAGGGCTTTTACGAGGGGGTTAAAATTCTAGGCGAACTAAGCAATCACGAAAAGGATGCCGCTGAACTAATAGATTTCGTTAAAAAATCGCAAGCTGATTTAAATGCCAAATTTAGCAATTTTATCGTAGATAAAAGACCTAGAGTTTATATGGCAAATCCCGATCTTACGACCTACGGTAGCGGCAAATATACTGGCGTAATGTTAGCAAGAGCGGGTGCGACGAACGTTGCCGCTGCGGATATAAAGGGCTACAAGCAGGTTTCGCCGGAGCAAATTTTAGCATGGAATCCGCAGATTATCTTAGTGCAAAACCGCTATCCTCAAGTACCTGCCGAGCTTAAAGCAAACCCTGCGCTAAAAGGTCTTAGCGCCGTGAAAGAGGATAGAATTTATCTAATGCCCGAATTCGTTAAAGCCTGGGGTCATCCGACTGCCGAAGCGATGGCGCTTGGTGAGGAATGGCTTGCGATGAAACTTTATCCGCAAAATTTTAAGGACGCAAATTTTGATAAAAAAGTAGAGGAATTCTACGAGAAATTTTACCGCGTCAAATATCAAAAATAATGCTGAACCTAATCCTGCTTCTTTTTTGGGTAGTGCTGGCGCTAATCTCGCTCGCTAGTGGGCAGTTTCATATACCGTTAGAAGAAATTTTTAAAATTCTCTTTAGCGGAGGCGGCGATGAAGCCGCCAAAAGTGTGATGCTGGATGTTAGAATTCCGCGCATTCTACTCTCCAGCCTTTGCGGTGGAGCGCTTGCTATCGCGGGTTTGAGCTTGCAGGCGGTATTTAAAAACCCACTCGTTGGCCCACACATCGTAGGCGTTAGCACTGCAGCGGCATTCGGCGGCGCGCTTTGTATTTTGCTAGGATTGAGCGGCTTATGGCTTGCGGGTTTTGCATTTTGCTTCGGGCTTGCGGCACTATTTTTGCTCTATCTTTTGGCAAAATTCGTAGCACGCGCTGATATTTTCTCGCTCATTTTGGCAGGTATAGTCATTAACGGCGTATTTGCCGCGCTTACGAGCTTAGTGCAGTATCTAGCAGACGATGAGGAAGTGTTGCCTAATATCGTCTTTTGGCTACTAGGAAGCTTCGTAAGCGCAGGATACGATAAAGTAATTTTGATGTGCGCGATCGCCCTGCCCGCTTCTGCAGTCTTAATCGCGCTGAGATGGCGGTTTAATCTACTCAGCCTAAATGATGATGATTTGCGCGTGCTAGGCGTGGATGTTAAATTTCTGCGCTGCACAATCCTAGCGCTTTGTACCGCTCTGATCGCCGTACAAGTTAGTGTCAGCGGAAATATCGGCTGGGTAGGTCTTGTGGTGCCGCACGCTACCAGGCTCATCGCGGGCAGCGACCACGTGAAGCTAATGCCTGCCTGCTTTATCGCAGGAGCGATCTTTATGCTGGCAATCGACGATCTATCTCGCTCGCTAAGTAGCGCCGAAATTCCTTTAGGAATTCTATCCGCTCTCATCGGAAGCCCGATCTTTGCCCTACTTCTAAAAAGGAGTGCCAAAAATGCAAAATCTAATTGAGGTAAAAAACGCTGGCTTTTACTACGAGGCGGAAAAATTCTGCTTTCGCAACTTAAGCTTCAAGCTTGCCAGCTCTCAAACATTAGCGATTTTGGGCTTAAACGGGCAAGGCAAAAGCACGCTAATGTCGTGTATGATGGGGATTTTGCAGCCTAAAGAAGGCGAGATCGTGCGCAAGGCAAAATTTGCTTTCTTGCCGCAGAGCTTTAACGTCGCGTTTGATTACAGCGTGCTTGACATCGTACTGATGGGGCGGGTACGCGAGATCTCGCTCTTTTCAAAACCGGGCAAAAAGGATATTCAAATCTGCCTTGACGCTCTGGATACGCTAGGCGTCGCCCATCTGCAAAAGCGCAGCTTTAACGCCCTTAGCGGCGGGCAGAGGCAGCTCGTGCTCTTTGCTAGAGCTCTAGCTAGCGGCAGCGACGTGCTGTTTTTGGACGAGCCTGCCAGCGCACTTGATATCAAAAACCAAGACCGCGTGCTAAGCCTCATCGCGAATCTGCGCTCAAATAGCGATGCGAGCATAGTTTTTACCACCCACCAGCCTAACCACGCCCTCGCAGTCGCCGATCGCACACTGATCTTGCGAAATGATCTTAGCTACAACTACGGCGCAAGCAACGAAATTTTAACCGAAGCCGCGCTTAGCTCGCTCTACGGCGTACAGATCAAAACGGCGGAATTTGACATAGAGGGCGAGCAAATACCCAGCATCACGCAAATTTTCAGCGCGCAGGTGAAGTAGTGGCGCGACAAATCAACTCATCAATCGGCGCGAAATTTTAAATCGCGAGATTTTATCTTGAGCGAAATTTAAATCGCAGAATTTTGTTTTGAAATGCCGTCTTGAAATTCTGATTAAAATTTTATATCGAGGTTTTGCCATAGAATTCCAGTCTAAATTCCATAGCAAAATTTTACCGCGAAATTCCGATCAGAAATCTCATAGCGGAATTTTCTGCGACTTGCCGGTTTTCTAAGCGTGCAACGAAAGCATGCCGCGCTTGAGATTTGAAATTCTGCCGCGAAATTCTACCTCGCAAATCCATAGGTGAAATTCCGCAATAAAATCACGCGACGGATTTTTATTCTCGCTCTGGTAGAATTCCTGAAATTCCGTAGTTTGCAAGCTTGCCGCGACGAAATTTTAAAATTTTAAATTTAGCTATTTAATTCCTGCTTTACATCAATTTATGTATACTTCGGGATAAATTTTAAAAAGGCTTATATATGCAAGATCTCGTATCTCAGGCAAGAAAAGAGGGGATGATCAGCACCGGAATCGATCTATTTTTAGCGGCGGTGCCTGCGACTTTAGTTGCGCTAGATATTGCTACTGGCGGCATACTGGGACTTAGCGGCAACAAGACGGCTACCTATATCACTGGCGGAATTATTTTTGCTCTTTTGTGTGTTTCGGTATTTTTCAGGCTAAGAGCGCTCCGCAAAATTTCAATGTTTAGCGGCATAAAAGCGGCAGCGCTTTACCGCAACTGCATAATTGTCTGCATCTGTGTCATTGCCATAACAAGCATCTTTTTATCGATTCCTTTATCTATCTCACACAAGCATTTGGCAATGATATTGTGCATTTTAATAGCGTTTGCAGGCGCAATCTACATGATCGTAGCGTGGTTTTGCATAAATTTTGCTCTAGCGCGCGTAAGCGGCGTGGGTATCTTTGAGACATATGTGTGGCTCTGCGTCATCCTTTTTTCGTTAAATGCACTATACCATTTGATATTTCCCATAACCCTCACAATAACTAGCATCGTGCACCTGCTAGCCTGGAGCAAGATAGAAAAGATAAGCGTAAAAGTTTAGAATTTTACAAATATCTTGTCGCGATAGAATTCCGATTTTTGCGATTTAATCCGTGTTTTATGTTTGTTTATATATACTTCGGGTCAAATTTTTAAAAAGGGTTTATATATGCAATTCATTGTATCTCAGGCAAGAAAAGAGGGGATGATCAGCACTGGCATCGATCTGTTTTTGGCGGCGCTACCCGCGGTTTTTATCGTAGTAGGCTATGTCTCTTTCAGCGAGCCATGGCGCCTTGACGATGAGATGATAAATTATATCGCTAGCGGAATTTTGATTGCTTTTATTTGTGTTTCGGCATTTTTCAGATTGCAGGCGCTCCGAAAAATTTCAGCGCTTAGTGGCATAAAAGCGGCGACGCTTTATCGCAACTGCATAATAATCTGCGTCTGCTTTTTTGCGCTAGCGCTCGTGCTCAATTACCTTTATCCAAGGGAGCCTGACGCAGACGGCGGGCAGAGTGATAATCCATTTGCGGCGATATTTGGACTAGCGCTTTTCGCAGGCGTTATTTACATAATCGTCGCATGGTTTCGCATAAATTTCTCTTTGGCGCGCGTAAGCGGCGTAAGTACCTTTCGGACTTATGTGTGGCTTTGTGTGGGACTTTTTGTGCTAAATATACTATGTAACGCAGCGATTATTGCTATAGCTATTTCCTCCGAGCCACGGACCGAGCAGGTCTCGGCTTTAGCTATTGCCGTCGTAATGCTTAAACTGCTCCTGCCGTTTGCCGCTCTCATAATAACCGGCATCGTGCACCTACTAGCCTGGAGCAAGATAGAAAAGATAAGCGCAGAGGTTTAAATTTTAAATTTCATAAACCTCTTGTCACGATAAAATTTCGCTCTTTTCGGTTTGATTAGCGTTTTACATCTGCTTTTTGCATATTGAAATAAATTTTTAAAAGGAGTTATACGACGTGCAAGACACCGTATCTCAGGCAAGAAAAGAGGGAATGATCAGCACCGGCATTGATCTGTTTTTAGCGGCGCTACCGGTGGTTTTGATGGCGATAGACTTTGTTTTTGAGGGTATACCGGGGTATCCATATAATATCGTGATCATAGGTGGAATTTTTATCGCTCTTATCTGTTTCTCGGTGATTTATAGGCTAAGAGCGCTCCGCAAAATTTCAAAGCTTAGCGGTATAAAAGCGGCGGCGCTTTACCGCAACTGCGTAATTGTTTTCATCTGCCTCGCGGTGTTTTCATTATTTCATCCGATAAGTTCTTGTAGAGAAGAGATAATTAGAGAGACAATAGGAGAGACGATATCGAATTTGGCGGTACCCGCAGCCGCAATCTACATAATCGTAGCGTGGCTTCGCATAAATTTTTCGCTTGCGCGCATAAGCGGCGTGATGACCTTTCGGATCTACGTGTGGCTCTGCGCCTTATTTTTCGCGCTAAATTGGCTATGTGGCGTAGGGCCCTTCGGTTTGGCTACCTCCAAGCCGCAAATTGGTGATACGGTTGCGGCTTTAGTCATCACATCGTTTAAGGAATTTTTGCCGTTTGCCTCTCTCATAATAACTAGCGTCGTGCATCTGCTAGCTTGGAGCAAGATAGAAAAGCTCGCTTAAGCCGAAGCGCTTTCGTTTTACAGCGACCTCGCGCTTTTGTAAGTCTAAACCACAGCAACGTCCAAAAGCCACGCCATCCGGCACAGCGTCGCCGCACGCAGCAAAGCCTCAAGATAGCGCGCAAATTTAGAAAATTCAAAGGATAAAAATGAAAGAAATTTCAAAGCAAGATCTGCTTCACAAGGCGAAATTCCGCGGAGTTTTAGGCGCCGTGATTTTGCTAGGCATCGGCGTAAGCGGTACGGTGGGCTTAAGCAGCATAGACGAGGACGCGGTCGCGATTTTTAGAGTTTTAGCGCTACTAGCGACGCTAGCGATATTTTACGACTGCTTCGTTTGCCTAGAAAAGGCGCTAGGCGTGCGCTTCGTTAAGACCTATAGGCTGATAGAAAGTATCCCAATCGTCGCTATTTTGTGCTACTGCGCCATGGTAGTAGCGCTAAAAGAGGGCGCGATGCTAGGTCTACTCTACACCCTGCTCTACGTCCTTTCGACGTGCGCGGCAGTGATAATCTGGGGCGTATTAAACTGCCGCCTAGCCACACTTAGCGGCGTGGATTTATTTAAAATCTACGGCATAGTGGTGTCCGTGGCATGGCCCTGCGAAGCGGTATTGGGCGCGCTAGCTAAAATAGGCGTAATTCTCGCGCTGCCGTATCTAATCGCAGCGTCGCTGGTAACGGCATTTTCGGGTATTTTGCTAGTCATAGCGTGGATAAAATTCAACCCCGCAAGGTTATGCGGCGCAGAAAATTCTAGCGAGCTTGACGGCGCCAAGCTAGGTGCGGACGGCGAAAAACCGAGCATTTACAGCAAACTCGCTGCTTTTAAGAAATCAGACGCGAACGATGCGAAAAAGCCCACTTCCAAGACGAGCACAGATGATACGATCGCCGCAAGACGCCCGGGCAACCCCGGATTTAAATTCTAACTCTACTCGCAAGATGGAATTTCGCAAAATTTTTAAAATTTAAGGCGCGGAATTTTATCGCGACGCGCGGCGCATCGGACGGAAACGCGGAATTTTGATTTAATTTTATCCGCTACGAACACGCAAAATTTAGGACAAAATTCCAAGCCGAAATTCCGCGATCAATTTAAAATTTTAAGCAGAGGTTCAATCCAAAAATTCCGACGAAGCAAAATCCAAGCCAAAATTCCAGCTGAAATTCTAAAATTCCGATCTAAATCCCTAATCCAGCTTATTTCTAAAAAGCGACGCCGCAAAGCTCAACGTGCCAAGCCCGATCAGCAGCAGCGGCACGATGAGATGCCACAGCTCGCCTAGGCCCGCGCCCTCCAGATAGATCCGCCACATGCAGTTGTTGGCATAATACATCGGATCGAGGTGCGCGATGTAGTAAAACCACCGCGGCATCGCATCCGCAGGCGTTATCAGCCCACTTATCATAATGCACGGCAGCAGGAACAAGAACGAGCTCACGACAGATTGTAGCGAGGTTTTGCAGACGGTCGAGATCACGAGGCCGATGCCTACGTTGCAAGCGCTAAAGATCGCGATGATCGCAAAAAGATCCGCAAAGCGCCCTCGAAACGGAATTTCAAAGTAAAATACGCAGATCAAAAACAGCGTGAGCCCCTGCGCGATCGCGATCAGCACGGGCGGCACGGCTTTGCCGATCAGCATCTCAAGCGGGTTCGCGGGCGTCATCAGCATCATATCGAAGCTCCCCTCCTCGCGCTCGCGAGAGACACTAAACGCCGATAGCATCAGCACCTGAATCATCGAAAGCCCCAAAATCATCCCCGTCATGATCGTGTAGCGCGTGATCGTGTTTTCGTTAAAAACATAGCGCGGATTTATGCTGATTAAATTGACAAAATGCTGCGCGTTGTATTCCCCCGCTATGGCCTGCACGAAGCCGATGACGGTGTTTGCCAAGGTCGTATTGCGCGAATCCGCGATGATCAAAAGCTCGTGCGTGTCCTTAAAATCGCTGCCAAAATAGATCCCTATGATCGCCTCGCCCTCGCTTACCGCGCGGCGCAGGCAGGTTAGGTCTTTGCAGCCAATATCTGTTTTAAACATAGGCGTAGCGGCGATCTGCTGTACCAGCGCGGTGGACATCGCATCGCGGGCGTCGTCCAAAATCGCGTAGCGCACCTGCTCGGGGGTGAAATTCGCGCCGTAGCCGAATATAATCGCCTGCACCAACACCGGCACGATCAGCACCATGCGCGTGCCCTTGTCGCGAAACATCGCCAAAAATTCCTTTTTTATCAGCGCGCGAATTCGAAGTAGGGATTTTCGCAGAGCGTTCATCGCACGCCCCTTTTAAATTTAGCGACGCCTTTAAATTTAGCGTCATTTTCAAATTTGGCTGCGCGAGCTTGCGATACGGAATTTAAATCAAAATTTAAACGCATCGCGGGCGCCGGTTTAAATTTATGCGGTACTGATTTAGATTTACGCGGCACGAGTTTGAATTCGCGCGGCGCGGGCGTAAAATTTAGAATTTCAGATCTATTACGCGGCGGCTCGGGCGTAAATTTTAAAAGCGCAAGTTTAAACCTGCACGGCGACAAGGAACTAGAATTTAAAAGCTCTGCCGCTTGCTTTTGCGGCTCGAAGCGGCGTTTTAAGCGCTCTGCGGCGCTAAATTTTAAAATTTCAAATCCGCGCCCAACCGCCGCTTGCAAACCGAAGCGTCTCGCGCCTAGAAATTTTAAAAATTTCATCGCATGCCTCTTTGGGGCGCAAAATTTCATTCTTTGCACTCCCCGTAAAAGCAAAGCGTTCGTCGCTTGCCCTACTTCATAGCGCGAAATTTTACCGCTTGCGGCTCGAATCAAAGCGGAGTACTTATGCAAGCAAACGGCGTAAATTTCGCTACGCCATGCTTCGTAGTTACGCCGTGTAACCGCACTGCAAAGCTGCATCGTAAAGCGCGATGTAAAATTTAAAAGCGCGCCCGTGAGGTCAAATTTGCTAAAATTTTCCGCGCGCCCTACTTCGTAGCCGTGCCGTGCAGCTACGCTACGAAGTCGCACTATGCGGCGGCGCGCAGAATTCAAATATTGATTAAGCTTAACCGCGCGCGGTTTTTCTGTCGCATCGTACGTATGCTGCGAAGTAAACCGCGCCGCACGCCTTGCTTCGGCTTTATCCGCGCGTAGCGAAGTGCAGCGCAGAGCACGTGTTAAAGCATGGCGTAGAGCATGTAGCGGCTTGTGAATAAACTTTAAAATTTCAAATCCGCACTTCGATATGAAATTTTGCGCTGTGTCCGCAAGACGCGCTGAAGTGCACGTAAATTTTAAAATTCCAAATCTGTGCTGCGATATGAAATTTTGCACGGCGTTCGCGAGACGCGCTAGAGCGTGCGTGAACTTTAAAAATCCCATCGCGTGCCCTCTCTCGTAGCTACGTCATAAGATTGCGCCGCCAAAGCTTGCTTTTTAATTAAAATTTCAAACCGATTGCACGGCATAGGCGTAAAATTTAAAAATTCCGCCGCTTGCTTTTGTGGCGCGGCGCGGCTTTTTAAGCGCTCTACGGCGGTAAATTTTAAAATTTCAGATTCACGCTTTACCGCTGCACCTTGCGAGCCAAAATACCTCGCGCCAAGAAATTTTAAAATTTCAAGCCCGCGCTCCGCTCGCTTGCGAAAAAATTCTAAAAATTTCATCGCGTCCTCTCTTTTAGCGGCGTGAAATTCCGCCATCGATGCCTTGGGCGAAAGCGAAATATTAATTGCGCCGATTTTTGCGGCACGAAATTTCTCCGCGCAAGCGTAAAGCAAAAATAAAAATTTCATCGTGCGCCCCTTTTTACGCTAAGCACGCACAAGCTGAAAAACAAAACCGCTCCGAGCGCCTGAATGGCGAGGTTTATCCACAGCGTCGCGCTCTGTCCGCCCGAGAGGAAGCAGATGCGAAAGGACTCGACCGCGTATGTGGGCGGCAGCAGGTGCCCGATGAAGTTGACCGCCGCGGGCAGTCCACGCAGATCGAAGATCATGCCACTAAGCAGCGTCACGGGCAGGTAGCCGATGACGATGGCGTATTCTTGCGCTAGGAATTGATTTTTGCAGATCGCCGAGATCAGCATGCCTAGGCAGGTCATCTCCAGCACGAAGACGCAAAGCGTCGCCAGCAGCATCGCTACGCTACCGCGGATCGGGATGCCCAAAAGTACCTGCCCGTAAACGAGCGTCATCGCGCCACCCAAAAGCGCTAGGAAATAATACGCGCCGACCTTGGCAGTGACGATCTCAAGTGCGCTTGCATTGGAGTTGTAAAGCGAGGCGATCGTGCCGCGGTCCCATTCGCGCGAGATCACGACCGCGACCATAAATAGGCAGATGAGCCCCAAAATCCCCACGTACTCGGCAGATACGAGATACCACGTCGATTCGTTGGCTTCGTTGAACCAGCTGCGATAATTCACGCTGACGGGCCTTGCTGCGGCGTTTAAATTTGCGTTTAAAAAGCCGTAATCTTGCGCCAAAACCTGCTCGATTACCCCTGCTACGTAAACGTAGCTAAGAAGCGCGAGCTGCGACTGCGTGGCGTTTTGGATAAGGAAAATTTCGGCGCAGTCTTTATTCGAGCTGCTCGCGCCGCCTCCTGCACCATTTGAGCCGCCTACATTACTTGAGCTGCCGCCGTTATTTACAGCGCCGCCCGCGCTGCGAGCGCCGTTAGCGGAGGGGTTCGCATTGACGCCGCCGCTCCTATTTTGGATATCGCCTGCGCCGTCGATAGGGCCTACATTCGTATCGCCCACGCCGCTGATTAAATTTACGCTGCCTTGATTTGCGCTCACACTGCCTGCGCTGCCGCCGGAATCTACTCCACTGCCGCCGCCAAAAGAATTTGCACTGCCGTCCGTTTCCGCGCCGTTACGGTGCGAAATATCACCGCTTGCGCCGGTGTCTCTCGCAAAGGTGTTTATGTCACTCTCGGTGCTGGTGCCCGCGCCGCTGTCCTCAAGCGGACGGACATTTTCGCCGCCGCTAGTATTTTGGATATCGCTTGCGCTGCTCGCGGAGGAGCTTTCGTCGATAGAAAGGTTTAAATTTATGCCGCCGCTCGCGCCGCCGAGCCCGCTCAAGGTGTTTTGAAATTTAGCCGCAAAGCGCGGATCAAAATACAAAATGCTCTCGATCTCATGCGCCCTAAAATCCCTCCTTGCGCTCTCTAAGTCCGTGTAAACGCGGGTTTGCAGGTATTTTGAGCCCAAAAATCCGCCAAGCAGATCACGCTCGATTTTTGAGCCCAGATCGCTTACGAAGCCCACCTTGACGGGCTTTATGTCCATTCGCATCGCATATCCGTAGATCACGACCAAAATTAGCGGCATCAAAAACGCGATCACAAGCGCCGATCGGTCCTTTGCGATCTGCGCGAACTCCTTTTTTACTAGGATTTTTAAAAAGGTAAAGTTCATCCGCCCTGCCCCTGCGCTCGGATTTTGCGGCACTGCGCCGCTCGCGGCGGGTTCCCGAATTTTGATCGCGCAAATGCTGCGACTGCCGCATTTTGAAATTTTAGCCGCGTAATCGCATTTGGCACGCCCTCAAATTTTAATTGCAAAAGTGCGGCAACCGAGATTTGAAATTTTAGCAGTGCAGACCGACTGCTCGCGCTTATTTTGCTCATCGCGCTCTGAAAATTTAATCGCGCGAGTGCATACGACCAGTTTTGAAATTTTAAGCAGTTGCGAAGCACGGTATCGCTGCTAGATCTTTGGCGCAAAAGCCCCGCGGCGGCGCAATATCCGCGATAAAATTTTTGCATCGGGGTTTTAAATTTACAAGCCACTCGCAGACTGACCGCCATTTTAAATTTACGATCTGTTTGCAGAGCGGTCGCCCTTTTAAATTTATAATCCGTTTGCGAGCCGCTCGTGCTTTGAAATTTGCGGCGCAGATGAAGCGGGCTCGCTTCTGCGTAGAGCTCGCGCAGTACCCGTCTACAAAATCCGCGCCGTGTCCCGCCGCGCGACATTCGGTTTAGAACTTCAGCGTCGCGCAAAATTTCACGATCGTTTAAAATTCCTACACCCTTTAAAATTTCGCAACCTTTCAAAATTTTATTATCGATCCAAATTTTGCCGTCGTTTAAAATTCCGCCGCTTAGAATTTTACCGACGTTCAAAGCCCGGTCGCTCAAAATTCCCCCACTGCTCAAAATTTCATCGCCCCGCAAGACCCTTTCGCCGTTTGGAATTTTACCGCGCGGGCGCGCAGGTTTTCGCCTGCCCCGCATAAAATTCGGATCAAAAATCCTTGCGGCTCGCGCAAAATTTAGATCAAAAGCCCTCATCGCCCGCCTCGCTTCTAAATTTTTGTACCTCGTTTATGAAGGCCTGCTGCACGCTAAGCCGCCGCCCGTGCTGCACGCAGACTTCATCGGGGCTGCCTAGCGCTAGGATTTTGCCGCGATCTTGGATCAAAAACCGATCGCAATACTCCGCCTCCTCCATAAAATGCGTCGTCACGACCACGCTCACGCCGGTGCGCGCGAGCGCATTTATGCGGTTCCAAAAGAGCCTACGCGAGAGCGGATCGGCGCCGCTGGTGGCCTCGTCGAGAAACAAAATCTCGGGGCGGTGGATGAGCGCGCATGCCATCGAAAGGTTGCGCCCCGCGCCGAACGGCAGGTTTTGCCACGTCTCGTTTCGCAGCCGCTGCAAGCCAAACTCGCTCAAAAGCTCCTCTATGCGCCGCTTCAGCGCCATGCCGCCGATACCGTAGCTGCGACCGAAATACTCTAAATTTTGATAGCAGCTTAGCTTTTTATAAAGCGAAAATTTCTGCGAAACGTAGCCTATGCGCGATCTGATCGCCGATTTGGCGTAGCGCAGATCCTCGCCCATGACCGAGATCTCGCCTCCGCTCATCCCCAAAAGCGCGCAGATCATGCGAAAGGTCGTCGTCTTGCCCGCGCCGTTTGGACCTAGAAGGCCGAAAATTTCGCCCTTTTTGACCTCGAAACTCGTATTTTCCACGGCGGTGAATGAGCCGAATTTTTTACTCACGTCGCGCACTTTGATGACGGTTTGAGCCGCATCGAAGCTCTTTTTTTCGTAGCCGAAGCTTGCTGCGCCGATCTCTGCTTTGTTTAAAAAAATATACGCATCCTCTAGGCTCGCCTCGCGCGGGCTCAGTTTAAATTTAGCGCCCCCGCTCTCGTTAAATTTAATGCCCTCGTTGAATTTCATGTTTTCGTTTGAAATTTTAAAATTTTCGCCGCCCCCGTTTTCGCGCTCCGTGCTTTCGCCTCCTCCATTTTCATCGCTGCCGCTTAGGCTCGCGTTTAAAAACCCCTGTAGATCGCGTAGGCTTATCGGCTCATCGCTTAGCAGATCGACGCTGCCGTCTCTGGGGCAGATGTCGATGAGCGGGGAGTTTTTTAAAAATCTTTGCGTCTTAAACATCAAGCGGCGCGCCAGGCTCTGATAATCCTCGCTGCATATGCGAAAGGTGCGGTCCCGCAGCGCCGCGGTGATCTTTGCGGCGGGGCTCTGCGCTATGATCTTGCCGCCGAGTAAGATCAGCGTCAGATCGGTATCCGCCGCCTCGTCGAAATACGCCGTCGAAAATATGCATTTCGCGCCGCTTTGATCCAGATACTCGCGCACGATCGCCCACAGCTCTCTGCGTGAGAGCGGATCGACGCCGACGGTGGGCTCATCGAGCACCAAAAGCCGCGGACGAGCTGCGATAGCGCACGCAACGCCAAGCTTTTGTTTCATTCCGCCGGAGAGCGAATCCACGGCGTAATCTTTAAAGCTCAAAAGCCCCACGCGGCGCAAAAGCCCACGCAGATACTCCTCGCCGCCTTTTAGATCAAGCCCTTTTAGGCCTGCGAAGATGTTTAAATTTTGCCAGACGCTAAGCTCCTCGTAAAGCCCCAGGCTCTGCGACATATAGCCGTTTGCGCGGACGAATTCTTTATTTTCGCCGCTAGGGATGAAGCCAGCAAATTTTATCTCGCCGCAATCGGGCGCGATGATGCCGCAGATGAGCTTTAAAAGCGTGGATTTGCCCGCGCCGTCGGGACCCGTGAGGCTGATGAGCCGCGGCGCGTCGCCTATTCGCAGATCAAAATTTTCAAAAACGACGTTTTTGCTGCGATCTTCGCGCAGGTAAAATTTCTTTAAATTTACGATATTTAGTAGATCCAAGCTTAGCTCCAAATTTTATTTACTCGACCCGTCGCTTGGCGCGACGAACGAGACCTACGCACGCCAAAAAGGCGCTCTTTGCCGAGGCGTCTTGATTTTGCAGCCGCCGAGACGTCTTGGTTTTGCGGCCGCTACGGCGTCTTAGAGTTTTGTGATAGCCGCGGCATTCTTGGTTCTACAACCGCCGCGCGCTTTAAATTTAGCAACGCGCGTCGATCAATTTCACCCAAACCTCGCATAAATTCGACGCAACTTACCGCAAGCGCGAAAAACCAAGCCCTATCGCGCCAGAGTATCCTGCAATCCCCGCTCGAATCTTGCGTGCCCGCGCGATCGGCGTTGCTTACGGCTCGCGCCGAATATTCCGCGCGCCGCCCGATCCGTCTTGAGCGTGTGTATATCGCATCGGCTAGCCGCGCCGCTAACGATGCGCACACAATGCGCATGGACGGGGCGGTCTCCAAAACATGAAGCGGCCCGTGAGTATCCGCGATAAATTCTCTTCAAAACACAGATGAAAGCGAGTTTTAGACACCTAGCGACCTATGAGCGCCGAGCTCTATCTGCGCCGCGCCTTTTGTGGTGAAATTTTACCGCCGCCGCGCCTTTTGGGCAAAATTTCACTTCCGCCTGCCTTTCGGGGTAAAACCGCCGCCATCTCTTTTGGCGAATTTTACCTAGTCCCAGCTTTCCTTGGCATGGTACCGACTTCGGCTACCGCGTCCTTTGGGGTAAAATTTCACTTCCGTCCGCAATCGGTATTTTATCGCGCCGTTTGTTTCGTGATGAATTTTACTGCTGTCCACGCTCGGTTCAATCGCCGCTCGTTTATCGCAAAACGCCCGTTAGAAACAAAGCCCGCTCCCGCTCTACCGCCCGGCTTTTACCTATTCTCCGCCGAGCCGTAAATTTTAAAATTTAACCCGCGCTACTTTGCGCCGAAATTTCGCCGAAATTTTACTCGCTGCGCTGCAAAATTCCGATCTTTTATCCAAAGCCGCCGCCTGCTCGCGCAAACCCGCGCGATAAAATTTATACCGCCTTTGTACGGCTTCGTTCTAAGCGCGCAGCATTTTATCGCCGCCGAGACGATGTATTTTAGGCGCGGCTCAATTTCATCGCCCTACTCTCTGCCGAACAGGCGCCGTTTAAATTCCGCCTCGAAGCGCGCTTTTAAAATTTCATCAGGCACACGCCGTATGCACGGCTTGCGCGGTGTTGCGTAAAATTTTGTCGGGCGATGGACTCTGCTATCCAAATTTTGCCCGCAGGTGCCGCCAAAATTGCTCTAAATTCCGCGTCGCCGTAACTTGCGACGTTTAAATTTTACTCGCCATATCCGAGCGGAGCCTTCTCAAATTCCGACTCGCCGCGCTGAATGGCTCTAGACAATCGCCGCGATAAAATTTAGTTCGCGGTAACTTGCGAGCTGTTCGTGTAATAAACGATAAATTCCGCCCGCGACGCTCGCATACCGCTCGCCCGTTAAAATTCCACGCTGATCGGCTGGCCTAGGCGAAAGCTGCCGTCCGCGTCGCTGAAATCGGCGCGCGCCTCCCACACGAGATCGGCGCGCAGCTCCTCGGTCTGCACCGTACGGGGCGTGTACATCGCGGTTTGGCTCACGTAGGCGACCTTTGCGCTCGCGCTAGAGCCGTCTGCAGCGATGATCCGCACGCTCTGTCCGGCACGCAAGAAGCGGAGCTGATTTTCGCTTAGATAAAATTTCGCGCGCTTGTTTTTTACTTCGCTAAGCTCAAAAACGCCCACGCTTGGTATGCTGATGTCGCCAAGCTCCTTAAGGCGCGCTCTGATCTGCCCGCTAAAGGGCGCTTTTAGCACGCTTTGCGTCTCGATTTGGTAATTCAGATATTTCAGATTTTCCTCGCAGCTTGCCAAATTTGCGCGGGCGGCGCCGACATCCTCGCCGCGATAGCCGCTTTGAAGCTGGCGTAGATTAGCCTGCGCGCTTTGCAGCTGGGCTTGCGTGCGCTTCATCGAGTAAAACGCCTCGTCGATCTGCTGCTTAGACGCGGAGTTGCTTTTGCCTAGGCTCTTGAGGCGCTCGTTCGTCAAAGTAGCGAGCTGTAGGGCGTTTTGCAGCGCGCTTACGTTCGCCGCCGCCATCTCGATCTCCTCGCTACGAAAGCCGCTTTGCAGCTTTTGCAAGCTAAATTTAAGCCCGTCGCACCTCGCGATCTGAACCTGTCTTTGAAAACTCAGATCCGCCGTATCCAGAGCCGCCAGGACGTCGCCAGCCTGCACGAAATCGCCCTCGTCGCGATAAAGCGCGCTTATACGGCCGCTGCGCTCGAAGCTAAGCGAGCTCTGCCTGATGTCGATGATGCCGTAGGCTTTGTGCGCGACCTCTTCGCGCCTATCGAGATTGAAGTAGATCGCCGCAGCGAGAGCGGCCAGCGCAAAAACGACGAAAAATAAAAGCCTTTTCATAGATCGCCTTAAATTTTGATATGCGGTTATTATAAAATAACTTTTCTAATGCGGCGCTGATATTTGAAGTTCGGGCGGTGATTTTATAAATCGATCGCATTAAATTTGCCGCATGAATTGACCGCTGCGCGAGCAGAATTGAGGCTTGGGCGGATAAAATTTCATCCTATCCGCGCGATTTTAAGCGGTACGACTTGTAAAACACAGCGACTTTTTGAACTAAAAATTTTAAAATTTTAATGAAGAGGCTCCGCTTTCAGGCGGAGCGTGAAATTTTAACGTACACTCGTCGCGCTATCACTGCGGGCGAAATTTTGTCGCGAAAGCGAAATTTTATCGCACTAGCGGCATCAAGCATCGCAGGCGGAATTTATCGTTTATTGCACTAATAGTGCGCAAGTTGCCGCGAACTAAATTTTATCGCGGCACCTATAGCTATCTGCGCGGCGAGTTGGAATTTACGGCTCCCGCTAGCGATAAAATTTACGCAGCATGAGCAGGCGGCGCTTGAATGCGGCGGAAATTCTAACGCTGTGGCGAGTAAAATTTAAGAGGGCTTCGCTCGGAAGCGGGCGAGTGAAATTTAAAACTCGCCTCCAACCGCGGCGATCCATTTATCGGCCCTCGCCTGCCAGTGCTCATCGCCTTTAAAATCGATCGTAAGACCCACGAATTTGCCGTTTATGAAGGCGCGCGAATGTTTAAATTTATAGCCCTCCGCGCCCCAAGCGCCGATGAGATCGGCCTTTTTAAGCACCGGCAAAAACGCACTCATGCCGCTGCAAAAATCGCTGCCGTGGCGCTCGACGTTACCGACGCCGACGAGCGCGACCTTGCGTCCGTCAAAATCAGTTTTATTCAAAAGCTCCAATTTGTCGTCAAATTTAGCCTGGATCTGTCCGTCGCCGTGCGTCGAGGCCGCGAAAATAAACGCGCTAACGCCCGCTAGATCCCCCTCATTTAGCTCTTTGGCTTCCTTTATCTCAAAGCCGAGCTTTGAAGCGATGTATTCGCTCACGACCTTCGTGTCGCCGCCTTTGGTGGCGTAAACTAATAGTTTTTTCATTTTTTCTCCTTTAAAAACAATAACAATTCTAACTAAATAAGATAAAATCTCGGTTAAAATAGATTTTGCGCGGGCGGCTCGGCTTGGCAGGCGCATTTAAATTTGAGAATTCCAAATTTATGAAATTTAAGGAGCGGATTGAAATTTGATGCTGCGGGCGAAGCATTAAATCGAAGCAGACGGATATTAAAATTTACGAGACGCTGAAATTTTATCTGAGAATTTTATAATAGCAAAAGGGCCGTGCTAAGATTTGACCCGCTCATTCTTACCATTACGGCCGCTTGCTAACTTCTCGTATAAAAACCCGCAGTATAATGTCGTCAAGCTCATTACAAGGAGAAGATATGCGAAATTTCACATTATGTTTGATCGCCGCGATCGCACTTTGTGGCTGCGTGACCCCGCAGGATCGATACGGCGGAGATGTTTATGACGCGAGCGAGACGAACCGCATGAGGCAAAGCGATCGGATCGAGATCGTCGATGTCCTGCCCGCCAAAATCAACGTAGAGCGCTCCGAGGGCAATACGGGTAAAATTTTAGGTGGCGTCGCAGGCGGAACTACGGGTGCGGTCATCGGGCATAAGCTCGGCAAACATAGCAGCGGCAGGCGCTTAGCTGAGACCGTGGGGCTCGTGGGCGGCGCAGTAGTAGGCGCGGTCGCCGGAGATGCGATCCAAAACTCCCAAAAGACGGTGCAGGGCTCCAACATCATCTACAAACTAAACGGCAAGGAGTACTCATCCGTGCAAGCCGACCCGCCGTGTAGATTTAAGCGCGGCAAAGCTCTGCTGATCCACACGGGTAGCGAAACGCGGGTGCAGCCAAACTCGGGATGCTAACAGAACTCGATATGTTAAATTTAAAGTCGCCCAAAGCTTGCGGTGAAATTTTAAAATTTCACCGCGGCGCTTAAAAATTTATAAGCGGCGTTTTAAATCCCAAAGCGGCGCGGCTTTTGAAAACGGTGCCGCTAAAATTTGCGAGCGATCTAAATTTTAACTCTACAAAATTTTAAGAGCCCGCTAAAATACTTTAATATATAATCGCCGCCTAAAAACGGAGGGCGCGATGAAAAAATTCTATCTTAAAATTTGGCTACTTGCGTTTATAGCGACATTTGCAGCGATCCCCGCTGCGGCAGCGGAAGGCTTGGATTATTTATTAAAAACCAAAGAGGAAAAAGATTTAGCGATTGCTTGCGATAGCGGCGACGGAAAATACAGCGCATGCACGAGGCTAGTCGAAATTTTATCCAAGAGGTGCGACGACGGAGATTACGAAAGCTGCGGATCGCTCGGTATAGCGCTTTTAGACTCCAATAGATATGAGGACGCTGCCTCCGCCTATAAAAAAGCTTGCGAGGCCGGCGCAGTAACCTACTGCTATATGCTAAGTGCGACCGAAATACACTATGGCGGAGATGTAAATTTGGTAATTAAATATCTTGGTAAGACATGTGAAGCAGCAAATAGCCTGTTTAAAAACGAAGCGTGCAAGATAAAAGAGGAATTGGAAAAGTGCCTAAATGACAGCGAGTGCAATCCTATAAAAAAAGCAAGAATTTTGTTAAAAAGCGTAAGATGATGTTGTTTAAAAAGCCGCTTTATATATCAAATTTTAAATAGGAGAGAAAATGCAGAAAATTAAATTTATAGTTTTGGCTTTGATATTTTCAATATGCTCTAGTATGGCAAGACCCATGGATTCGAGCTTTTTCAAAACTTGGGAGGAAAAAGAGCTAAATTTAGAGTGCGATAACGGCGATGGAAAATATAGCGCATGCACGAAACTGGTCGAAATTTTATCCAAAAAGTGCGATAGCGGAGATTACGAAAGCTGCGGATCGCTCGGCGCGGTGCTTTTGGTTACAATGGGTAGATATAAAGATTCCGTTTCAGCATTAAAGAAAGCTTGCGGGGCGGACATGATGTATTATTGCTTTTTGCTAGCAGGGAATGAAATATTTTACGGCGGAAATATACATAGGGCTATCGGTTACTTTGACAAGGTTTGTTACGGAAAAAACAGCGACAAGAAGGATTTTTCCTGCAAAATAAAGGAGCAATTAGAAATTTGCCTAAGCGATAGCGAGTGCAATCCTTTAAGAAAAGCGATGAGTATACTTGTACCAAAATAAAAATTTTAACAACGCGATAAATTTCATCCTTATAGCTGATGCACTTCGCAAAAAAGCAAGAATAAAGCCGCTAAGAATATTACCGCCCGCTTCTATCGTTTCGCTGCCATAAAATTTTACTCCGTCTCCAAAACCTCTCTCGCGTATTTCATCCCCAAATCATACGCCTTTTCATTTAGCGCGCGGGTTTTTTCGGGCACAGAGCGGAGCATTTGCTCTTTTACGAGCCCTGCGTCCATGCAGCGGCTAAGCTCTACCGCGATCGCTAGAGCCACGACACTTTGAGTGATGACGTTTCCAACCTCGTATTTTGCGATGGTGATGATTGGAATTTCATAAATTTTAAAGCTTGCCCTATCCTCATCGCTCGGCGCTACTAAATTCGGCTCGATTACGATCACGCCGTCTTTTTTCACGCCGTTTTTGAAAGCATCGTAGCTGCTCTGCGCCGTTGCGAGCATGAAATCGATCTCGCCCTCACTCGCGTAAGGATATAGAATTTCTTCATCGCTTAAGATAATATCCACTTTCGTAGGTCCGCCACGTACCTGAGAGGTATACGTAGATGCCTTGACCCCATATCCGCCGTGCGCGATCTTTGCCGCAGCTAGAATTTCGCCTGCTAAAATTACGCCTTGACCTCCCACTCCCACAAATCTTAATTGATTCATCTTAGTCCTTCAAAATTTATCGCTTCGCCGCTTTGTGCCGCGTCTATCACCTTTTGATACGCCTTTGTGTATTCGGTGCGCTCATTATCTTCGTGTAAAACCCCAAGCGGAAATAGCCCCGCTCGCTCATCCTCGCTAAGAGCGTCAAATTTTGCTTTAGAAATCGTGCGCGAATCAAGCCACTTTAGCATTTGCACCGCCTCGCTCATTTTATTTTTACGACCCAAATTTACGTGGCAGTTGCTAAAAATATCAAAAAAACTATAACCCTCGTGCTCAAAGCCCTTGGCTAGAAGTCGCTCGATTTTTTCTGGATTTGTCACGCTCTCGCGTCCGACAAAAGTTGCTCCGGCAGCGATTGTAAGTTTCGCCGCATCAAAGCTGGGATCGACATTGCCGTATTGCGCCGTAACCGTCCAAAACCCGCGCGGCGTCGTAGGGCTCGTCTGCGAGTTTGTAAGCCCATAGATGAAATTGTTTACTAAGATATGATTTAGATCGATATTGCGGCGGCATCCATGAATCGTGTGATTGCCCCCTATCGCAAGCCCGTCGCCATCGCCAGTGACTACGATTACGTGTTTGCCTGGATTTGCGAGCTTGATACCCGTAGCATAAGCTATCGCGCGTCCGTGCGTCGTATGGACGGTATTGCAGTCTATGTAACTCGACATCCTGCCGCTACAGCCGATACCGCTTACCACGCACACATCGTCCATGCTCCAGCCTACGCGGTCAATTGCGCGGATGATCGCTTTTAAGATCACTCCGTCGCCGCAGCCCCAGCACCAAAGTGTAGGCATCTTGTCCGCTCTTAGATATTTGTCGTAATCAAACGCCATTTAAAGCTCCTTTACTTTCTCGATAATCTCGCTAGGGCTGATCGGCCTGCCGTTTGCCTTAAGAAGCGTCTTAAAATCATCTCTCAAACAAGCGCGCTGCACCTCTAGCAGATACTGCCCTAAATTTAGCTCGGCGATCAAAATTTTATTAAATCTCTCCCCTAGCTCCCTTAGCTTGCGCGCAGGGCTTGGCCATAGCGTAATCGGGCGGAAAAGCCCCACACGCACGCCTTGTCCTCGTAGCTTTAAAATCGCGTCTTTTGCTGCTAAGCTAACGCTGCCGTAGGCGATGATGCAGATTTCGGCGTCATCTAGCATAAATTCCTCATATTGCACGATCTCATCTTCATGCGCCGAAATTTTATTAAAAAGCCTTTTTATAGAGCGATCTACGATCTGCTCGTTTTCGGTCGGGAAGCCCTTCGCGCCGTGATGAAGCCCCGTTATGTGATAGTGGTATCCCCTAAAAAAGGGATTTAGCACCGCAGGCTTATCCGGCGCTGCGTCGTAAGGCTCATAATCTTTCGGACTACCTTTAAATTCCGCCCTGCGCTCGATTTTTAGATCCGAAATTTCAGGCAGCACCGCCTTAGCCTGCATATGCCCAAGCGTCTCATCAAGCAGCAAAAATACCGGCGTCATAAACCGCTCTGCTAGATTGAAGGCGCGCACGGTTTGCGTGTAAGCCTCCTTTAGCGAGCCCGGACACAGCGCGATGCTTTGAAAATCGCCGTGAGTGGGGTTGTGAGCTTGCAAAATATCACCCTGCGCCACTCGCGTAGGAAGCCCGGTGCTAGGACCTCCGCGCATAACATTTACGATTAAAAGTGGAATTTCAGCGATAAAGCCAAGTCCAATCTGCTCTGATTTTAGCGAAATTCCAGGACCGGAGCTTGCCGTCATCGCCTTTGCACCGCTCATCGACGCGCCCAAAGCTACCGAAATACCCGAAATTTCATCTTCCATCTGGATAAATTTGCCTCCGACCTTAGGTAGCAAGCGACTCATCTCGTGCGCGATCTCGCTACTCGGCGTGATCGGATAGCCGCCGAAAAAATTACAGCCGCAATCAATCGCCGCACGCGCAATTAAGGCGTTGCCTGTGGAAATTACCTCTCTCATTATGCGTCCTTGGGTTTCATAAAATTATTGTTTTTGATTTTTTCAGCCATCTCTCTAGCCTGCGAGCTTAGACGAGCGAATTTAAAGCCCTTGGGCGCAACGAAAATCGCAAAATCAGGGCAGTGCAACTCGCACTCCCTACAGCCGATACAGGCGCCCTCATCCACCACGTCGATCATCATGCCCTGCACGGCGCCCTCGTCCTGTCTCATCGCGATCGCGCCGCTAGGACAGACGCTTACGCAGATGTTGCACGCCTTACAGCGGCTCTCATCCGTCCAGACGGCGCGCTGGCTCTCATTTTCGCTCATATTTTCTCCTTAATTTATCAAAATCCGCACTAAATCCCGCTTTGCGATTTAAAATTTGAAATTTTGCGGCGCAAGCCTGCTTTGATCGCATTAAATTCCTCTCGTTTTTAAATTTTGCAGAGTTTAAATTTTAAAATTTTGTGGCTTTTAAAAATTTCATGCCACGCGGGATTCTGCGTCAAAGTAAAATTTTAATCTATGAAATTTCACAGCGGAAAATTGCGCAAATTTTAAAATTCCGCAGCGAATTAAATTTTACGCTGCAAAATTCCGCGAGCTTAAATTTCTTGCCGAAGTTAAATTTAATGCCGCAAAATTCTATCGCAAGAATTCTGCGCTTTAAAATTTTAGCTCTGTAAATTCCGCATCGCACCGAATTCGCTCTATATCCGCTAAAACTTCAGCCCCGCTACGCTTGCTCGCATCCGTTCAAGCTGCTCATAAAACTCACCCGAGTAGGCAAAATTTCTCTCTATCGCGCCCATTTTGCCGACGCTCACGAAGCGCCCCAAAGGCACTCCCGATCTATCCGCAACGCAGCAGGCGAGCGTGCCGCAAGTATCAAAAAGGATGTATTTTATGATCTTTACGATGCCCGCAGCGGGCGCCAAATACGCCGACGTGCCCAGCAGCTCGCCGATCTGCGCGCCGGCACATTTGGTATTTTGTACCGCGCGCTCGAAAATTTCATCCGAAATTTCAAATCCCAGCTCGTTTTTAAGCGCAATCATCTCTTCGCTATGCGGGCCCACGATCGCGCTTCTCATCGATGAAATTTCCTTGCCGCTCGCTCGCGCGAGTTCAAATTTAAGCCGCGCGCCGTCCAGCTCGCCCGCCATGCCGATGACGCGCTCTTTTGCAAACCCGCTGGCCTGCAGCGCCGCATAGACCATCATATCAAGCGGATTGGTAACGACAACGATGATGGAGTTAGGCGCATATTTTGCGGCATCTCGCGCGCATTGCGCGACGATGGCGGCGTTGCTGCCAAACAGCTCCTCCCTGCTCTGCCCCGCCTTTCTTGCGTGCCCCGCCGTGATCACGACGATGCCTGCGTCCGCTATATCGCTAGGCTCCGTACTGCCGCTTATACGTAGGTCGCGCTCATAAACCGCCGCCGTATGGGCTAGATCGAGTGCCTTGCCGCGCGCGATCCGCTCTACAGCATCCACAAGCGCAATGCTATCTATCTTTTGGCTCAAAGAATCGCTTACGATAAGATCGTTTGCTACCGCCGCACCGATGTTTCCCGCGCCGAATATCGCTATTTTCATTGTTATCTCCTAAATATCAACCCGCATTTTTATAACTGCGGGGGTTAAATTTTAAAATTTAAAGACGAAATCTCGTTTTTAAATTTAATGCCGAAACGGCCTTAAATTTTACCTCTGCGCCTTTACGTTGCGCTCGTGCTCGGCTTGCGTGCGCGCAAAATCGTGAAGCCCAGTCTTTTTATTTCGCATAAAATACAGATACTCGCTCTTTGCAGGCGCGAAAACGGCGCGTATCGCATCGCGAGAGACCACGCACACGGGCTCTTTGGGAAGTCCGTCGTTGAGGTAGGTGTTGTAGTGGCTGGTGTCGGTGCGGATGCGCTGCGGAGTGATCTTGACGTGCGAAAACTCGCCGTAATTCAGCGTGCCGTCCATCTGAAGGCGCATATTTTTGGCTAAGCGGTTGTCGATGACGGAGGCTACGAGGGGCATCTCATCTGCGTTTGCGGCCTCTTTTTGAATGACCGAGGCCTTGATCAGCACCTGTTTCCACGCCGTGGCGTTATAATCGCCAATAAGCTCGCGCGACAAGTCTTCGTGGAATTTTTGCGCGCTTGAAACGAGGTGGTCGATGATATTTTTTTCGCTTTCGTTTTTGCCTATTTTATAGGTTTCGGGAACCAAAAAGCCCTCGTAAAACGGCGCCGTGGCGTTGTATTCGCGCTCAAGCTCGCTAAAGCTTAGCCCGCGATCTTTCGCAAGCTGTTTTAAAAACACGATCGTAGTCTCTCCCGGGGTCAGCTTGATTTCGTTCATCACGGGCTTTGCGACGCTTAGCTCATACAAAAATTGATATTTAGGCAAATTTTCGCCGCTAAGCTCCAGCTCGCCGGTTTTTGCGCCGCCGTAAAAAGAAAGCAGCCTCGCATCAAATTTCGTAAATTTAGGATATTTCTTTGAGAGTTGCGATAAAATTTTCGTTGAACTACCTTGTCCTATCTGCACGGTTTTCGCGTTGCCGACGCGCTCGTGTAGATCAAAGCCCACGGCCAAAAGTAAAATAGCCGCAAGCTCGATACAAATGCACGTCGCTTTGATGAGCTTTATAAAGAATTTCATGCATTCCTTTCAAAATTTAGCTGAAATTATAGGCAAATAAGCCAAAATTTTGAATAAATTTCATATTATAAGCGCAGTTTTTCGGCACGCCCGATTTGGTTTTGGGGCGGAGTTTTTTGATTGGACGATGATGTATAAATTTTTAGCTAGATTTTTTCTTACTCTTACTATACTTTTTATAATTTGCGCGGTAGGCCTAAAGCACGGTATTGCGATTTCACAGCTGGACGTGGGCTTTGCAAAGCTTGAGGGGTTTTATCTCAAGCTAAATAAAAGTCTCGTGCTGCGCATCAAAAATCTTGAAATTACGCAAAATAATACACAAAATTTAGAGCAAAATTCCACCGATCTGCGCACGCAAAGCGAGAAAATTTTAGAATTTAGCAAAAAAATCTCGCTCATTAACTCCTTTTTTGAAGAGATCGACGTGCAAAATTTAAAGATCAAAGGCGAAAGCCTAAAGCTAAAATACAAAAACGACGTTTTTTACGCAGATACCCGATTTTTTAGGCTAAGCTCAAAGATCACGCCTGGCGCAAACGGACTTAGCTTTGATCCGATCGAGCTTGAACTAAATGATTTTAATCTTACGCTGCACGGCACGGCGCGAGCAAATTTCAGAGCCGATACGTATGATTTTAACGGCACCTTTGCTTCGCACGAGATCGCTGGCGAGCTTGACGTGCACAATATCGGCTCGGAGCTAAATATCGAGATAAACCGCGCCTCGGCCTTGAGTCTGAAAAATTTTATGAATGAGCTGGGCTCGCTTACGGGGTTAAATCCTCTTGCGAATGAGTGGATCTACGGCAAGGCGGTCGCGCAAAACTACTACATCGAAAATCTACATGCCAAAGTCGATCTAAAAGATCCGCGCCCGATCGCCGAAAACGTTAGCGCCACGGCCTACGCGCAGGATCTTACGATAAAATTTCAGCCGCAAATCGAAGCCGTAACGGTAAAAGACGCAAACATCACGCTCAAAAACGATTATCTAATCTTTACGCTGAACGAGCCTAAATTTAAAGGCAAAAGCCTGGAGGGAAGCGGCGTGCGTATCGGCGGGCTTTTTGAAGAAAGACCGATCGTATATCTGGATCTGCGGACTAAAGAGAGCTTAGGCAAGGACCTTGTGGATATTTTGCAAAGCTACGGCATAAACGAGCCCGTATATCCGCTAAGCGGCGGGATCGATGCGCGCGTGCTGATAGACGTGGACGTCGAAAAGGAAAGCGCCAAGGTGGATACGAACGTGACGCTAAAAGATGCCGATCTGATGATCTCAAAGGCAAAATTTCACTCCAAAGCCGCGCGGGTGCACATCACCGAGAAAAAAATCGACATCAAAGACGCGAATCTGCAAAATGAAATTTTTAACGCCACAGCAAGCGGCAGCATCGATATCGCCACGCGCAAAGCTAAATTTAACGGCATAATTCATAGCTTCAATCTCTCCCCGAACGGCAAAGAAATTTTAAAATTTGGTGACGCGCGAGATAATATGAGTCTTGATTTTAGCGGTAAGGCACCGGTGCTAAGCTCGCAATTTTTAGGCTCAAAGATGAGCTTTGGCGAGCGGATCGAGATTAGCTCGCCCGATATTAGCGGAATTTTGCCCTTTTCTAAGACGCTTAAAAACGCGGGCATTAGCGGCGGAGATCTTAAAATTTTGACTAACGATTTTACAAATTTGGATATCAGCAGCAACAATCTTATCTTTGATTTCGGTCTGCTAAACAAAGACGGCAGCCACTATAAAAACGATTCTTTCACACTTCGGGTACGCGGGGGCGATCTGGACGGCTCTAGCGGAAGCGGTAAAATTTCTCTTAAAATAAACAAAGGCGGCAACTTCGTCGCTCTAAAAGACGTGGACGTCGCGATCAATACGAGCGTGCAAACCAGCGAGTTTAATAGCGGCACGAAGGAGCGCTCGCCGATAAATTTCAGCGGGCAAAATTCTGCGATCGTGCTATCCGATCTAAATAAGACGCTTAAATTTACGCACTTTAACGGCGTGCTGGACGGCAAAAATATGAACCTAAACGCAAATTTCAAACGCGGCGACGTGAAGTTGATCTTTAAAAAGAGCTTGCTTCAAATTTTTGCGCAAAACATCAGCGGCGAGGCGCTCAATCAATTCCTAGGCTCGCAGAGCTTCGACGGAGGGGTATTTACGCTAAAAGCAAGCGGCATCGATCCGCGCAACTACCGCGGCGAGATCAACGTGCAAAACACCTATCTGAAGGACTATATCATCTATCAAAGGCTGCTTAGCTTCATAAACTCCGTGCCGTCGCTGCTTACGTTTAAGACGCCCGATTTCAACGATCGCGGCTTTAGCGTGCAGAAGGGTAAAATTTACTTCCGCCGCAGTGGCGATAAAATTTACATAAACGCGATGAACTTTACCGGCAGTAGCGCAGACATCGCGGGCAACGGCGAAGTGGATATGAAAAGCGGCGCGCTGAATATCGATCTGGAGCTTAAATACCTCAAAGACGCAAGCTCGATAATCTCAAAAATCCCGCTGCTAAATCATATCATCTTGGGCGAAAACAATACGATCTCCACGATTATCGAGATTCGCGGCACGATGAAAAAGCCTACCTACTCGACCGGCGTTGCGACCGACGTGCTAAAAACGCCTTATAATCTCATCAAAAACACGCTGATGCTGCCTTTTGTGATCTTCGGCGACAGCGAGGAGAGCAAATGAAATTCCCGCTCGATTATAAGGATAGCTTTGAAAAATCGCTGCTGTTTTGGCTTGTAAAATTCGTGCGCTACAAGCTAAGCGCGCTATCGAATAAGGAGCTGAAAAACGACGCGCTGTTTCGCCGCGCAAGCCTGGCGCTAAATCATGAGGTAGCGAATATAAATGAACTCGAGCGACTCGCAAAAGATGCTCGAAATGCAGGCCTTACGGGCATCAATACCTATTTTAATCCGCTTAAAAAATTTTACGAAGCGATCGTAGAATATAACCTTGAAAGCATGAAAAATATCGACGAGGAGCTTTTGAGCGAAATTTTAGCATCGATTACGGGCGGGCTGAGCGATGCGAGCAAAAAAAACTACCGAATCGCGCTGATAAATTTTTTCGGCTTCATCGACCGCCAAAACGAGCAGGACGGCACCTCGCATAACTTCGGCATCGAGCTTAAGCACTGGGGCGGCATTAGCGGCAGCCGCGGCACGAAGCTTCCTGAGTTTATGAGCGAGGAGGAGTTGAAGCGGTTTTTGGATGCGATAAATCTAAGCGAGTTTCGCTCCTTTGCCCATCGCAACCGCCTAATCGTAAAAATCATCGTCTACACCGGCATCCGCGTGGGCGAAGCGATAAATCTCAAGCGCAAAGATATCGCGCCAGAGGGCGATCTTTTCATCATCCGAATCCGCGGCAAGGGCAATAAATACCGCATCGTGATGATTAAACGCCACCTGATCGAGGAGCATCTAAACGCGCTGGAGACGAATTTTGCAAACAAGGAGGGCTATCTTTTCGTCACCAAAAACGGCGCGCCGCTCACGCAAGCATACGTCAGCGGCATCGTGGAGAAAATTTTAATGAGCGCGGGTATCCGCAAGGAAAAAAACGGCGCTCACATGCTGCGCCACACCTTCGCGACGATGCTTTACAAAAAGCAAAAGGACCTCGTGCTCGTCCAGGAAGCCCTCGGCCACGCGAGCCTAAATACTTCGCGCATCTACACCCACTTTGACAGCGACAAGCTGCGCCTTGCGGCGAAGGTCGCGGAGGAATTCGAGGAGTGAAATTTTAAAATTTGAGATAGCGCGAGGCTTACTTGAGCGAGATTTTTTAAATTTCGTTTTGATGCGGCTTTAAAATCGTTTTTTATAGAATATTTTACAAGAGTTTTGGAATTTTATTTTGAAAAATTCTGAAATTTGTTTTTCATACTCGCATAACAAAGCCCTAAATTCTACCCTGCGCACTTTAGAATTTAACTCGGCAAAATTTTAAATTAACGCGCGAGCCTTAGAGCTTGATCGCAAAAAATCTAAAATTTTACTCTCTTGGAGTATAGAATAATTTTACTTTTTAGGTTTTCTCATGCGATTTTGCCTAAAATTCCAAATAAATTTAGTGCAAAATTTCATTTAAATTTTGACGATACGGGATTTCATCCAAGGATTTTATAAGCAAAAGGTAATCGACATATTAAGAGGTAGCGGATATAAAATTTATCTGTAAATTACGCAAGGATGGAATTTCTGATTTAAAATTTAAACTCTCAAAATTTTATAGTTTGATTTGCTTTCGAGTTCTCATCGCACCGAATGCGCCTTAAAATTTAAAGATGCGAAATATTTGCCACCAAAGTTTGCTACGAAATTTACCGACACGAAGTTTGTTTCGTAAATAGCGTAGGAATCATATATAAATTTCTAATAAAATTTGAAGAGATAAAATCATCGGCATGACTATTTTTAGATTTATTTTACGACAGAAATCCCGCTCTTGCGAGCAGGATTTCATTTCTTAGGGGGATAAGAAAAGGAGTTTAGGCTAAATAAATTTAGCCCGAGATTTCGTCTAGCCACGGAATGCGCGGCAAAAAGGAGCAAAAAGACGAAATCTCGCGCAAAATTTTAAGCCAAGATTTAAGCGATCGGCTCGCGACAATAAACGAGATTTGCGACGGCTTCAAAAACTATCGCACAAAACGCCGTGCCGCAAGCATCAAAATTAAACAAGCCTTTGTTTTTTAAAATACTCACGTGGAGCTTTGCAGAGCGGACAGGCGCCCGGAGCTTTCTTGCCGCGATGAACATGCCCGCAGACCTCACACACCCAAACTTCCTCGTCGAAACTCTCGAAAAAGCCCTCCTCTAGCAAGATCTTTTGAAGCTCGTTGTATTCGCGCTCGTGCTCCTGCTCGACCTTGCCGATGGCGTTAAAAAGGCGCGCAACCTCTTTTTTGCCCTCTTCGGTCGCGATTTTAGCGAAGCTCGGATACATGCTCTCGTGCTCGTAGCGCTCGCCGGCGGCGGCGTCGAGCAGATTTTTATCCATCTTATCAAGCGCTATGCCGGCAGCCGCATGATGTGCCTTTAGCTCGGCTCTAGCGTGCCATTTTTCATTTTCGGCGGCCTCGTAAAAATGTCGCGCAATGGCGTGAAAGCCCGCCTCTTTGGCCAAATCACCGTAAAGATCGTATTTATTGCGCGCTTGGGACTCGCCTGCGAACGCCTTCATTAAATTTACCTGCGTCAGATCCTCGGTAATGCATTTCATCGGCTCGCCGCAGCAGCTAAGCGTGCCGCCGCCTACGTTTTGCACCTCGACCTCCGCGCCGCACTTGTCGCATCTGTAAGTTTCGTACTGTCTCATTTTCAACCCCCTTATCAAAAATTTTGTGGAATGATACCAAAGCTACTATTAAATTTTACTTAATAAATTTTATTCTTCTCAATAAATTTATATTTTTGAGAAAATTTCAGCGTGAAATTTCCATCCGTAAAATCTAAATTTAAGGTTTTTCAAAGCAAATGGAATTTCAAGCGAAAGTGCTAACACTCGATCATCTAAAAATATGAAATTTAGTTTTCTGACTCATTTAGTCTACGATTTTAAGGCGAGCCACATCATTGGAAATTTTTTAAAATTTAAAGTTATCTCAAAAATAACTTGCTAATTTTACCGCGCAGTCTTGTTTATGAGCATATGACAATGCTTGGCAAAAAGTAGCTTTAATGCGCCAACGAGCCGCCCGATTGTAATTATGAAGCGTTAAAAGCGTAATTAAGGGCACTGCAGCATTACCATTTTGCCGCTATGATCAGTAATTTCTGAGAATTTATGAACGTCAAATTCTAAGCCGCAAATCGAACAAGGAGGAAATTTATCGACTTCCTTCTCGCCTAAAAGCGAGCAAATTCCGCCTATTGCCGGATTATGTCCAACGATAAATACGCATTCCGCGCTAGCTGCGTTAAAATTTTGCATAACATCAGTGCTAGAAATTTCCACATTGTTGCAAAATATAGCATTATTTTCGCTAATGCTAACGGGAATTTTAGTGCTCTTAAAAGCAGAATTTTCAGCGTTTGCGTCGCGATGTTTTTCGCTACTCAGACCAACCGCATTGTATTTTTCAACATTCACACTGCACCCAAAAAATCGTTTCTCATCCAAGCTGCGAACAAACTTTGCCAAATCCCATAAGCTTGCGTCGTATAACTCTCGAAATGACGCTACCCTTTTTATCGTATCCAACGCATTAGCGATAATTTGCGCCGTATGGAGTGCGCGTATAGCCGAGCTTGTAATAATTAAATCAGGCGTAAGTCCCAAGCTACGCAGCTTTTCTCCTAGTTTAATTGCGCAAAGTTCACCCGCATAGCTTAATGTCCGCTCAAAATCGCTTCCGTTGCCGCTTTGCGCCTCGGCATGTCTTATAAAATATATCCGTTTCATCTGCATCCTTTCATAAAATTTTATGTAAAATTTAGCGTTAAATTCTACAAAATTCTAAATTTTTTCTGGATTATTCCAAAGCCATAACCGACCACAAATCCCGCTATGTGCGCATACCATGCTACATTTACGCCCATTAGCATCGGTGCAAAGCTCATTATCAAAATCGCGACAAAAATCCCGCCCGCATTGCGTTCATCAAAATAAGCAATCACGCCTAAAAGCACGCAAATAGCGCCGCTAGCGCCTACGATATTGACGATTTCTCCCATGTTCATGGCATAACGGATATAAATCAGGCACAAAGCGCCACTCAGCAGCCCGCCTACGATGTAAAGTAGCGTAAATTTTATCCCACCGAACGCTCGCTCTAAAATCCCACCAAATTGATATAAAACCGCCATATTCATCGCTAGATGCATCACTCCGCCGTGCATAAAAAATGAACTTAGTAACTGCCACGGCATCCCCTCGAAAAAATATGGATTGAGCCCGAAAAATAGGTAGGACTTAAAGCCAAAAAAATATTCTAATGCGAATGAAATCACGAAAAATAGGATATTTACTGCGATTATCGCGAGAGTAAATTTGCCTGATTGCATGAAACTCCTTAAATTTTTCACGCATAGTAGCGAAATTTTGATTAAATTAAAGGCGTCGTGTGATTTATAGGCTCGAGTAAATTTCATAGATAAGTGTTGGCATCAAAATTTCGGCGAATAGTTTTAATTGCAAGCGCCTTATCAAATAGCTGCGTTAAAATTTAAAATTTAGATATAAAACTTTAAACTAAAATTTCCTTAATAAAATTTAGATTGTAAATCTTTTTTAAAACTTTACGGAATTCATAGAGTTTATCCGACGTAAATTAAAAAGCAAACACACTGTAAATTTAAAAACGATAAAATTGCAGTTATATGAAGCCATTTTGTAGAATTTTATATAAAATTATAAGTATAATTTTACTAAGAATAACAAAAATTTGAGTTCAAATTAATTTCAAAACAAATTTTTAGAGTAATATTTTATTAAATGCTTGTTATATATAATTACGCGTTAAAAATGCTAATTTGATTTGCCATAATAGCATCAAAGTGAGTTTTTATTCATAAGTTTTTGTGTAAGAGCTAAAAACCATAAAATTTTAAAATTTGATTAGAATTTTAGGAATTTAATAAATTCTATAAAGCAAGTCATAGCTAGAATTCCAAGCTAAATTATCTGCAAAATTTTACTTGAAATTTTAGAGCCTAAATCAAACCGCCGTGAATTTTTAAAAGGTCTAGCAAAATTCCATAAAATCTAATAAATTCCAAACGTTATAAGAAATTTTTCAAAAAATACGGCGAAAGAATTTTAAAAATCCTAATTATTTACTCGTCCGTATCCTGCGAAGCGGTTCGATGCTAGGCAGCTTATGCGGTCTTTGCCACAGCGCACGATATAGCTATTTTCCATCTTTTGCCCTGCTACATGGACGTTTTTCTTATTTAAATTTACGAAGTCCGCTTGATTTCTACCACGAGTATTGTGGACGAATTTCACGCGACCATCGGCATATATCTCGCGCACGATACCGATATGGCTGATTTCGTTATTGACCTTGCCTTTATTAGAGCGCAAGGTGTTTTGAAAAAACACCAAATCCCCCACTCGCGGCGTATTGCTGAGTAAATTTTTACGGCTGTAATAATTATATATTGCTTGGGATTTGCGTCCGTTGGTGAAGTATTTTGGCAGATCTTTTGAGTTAAAAAATAAATCATCGTATTTATCATTTAGCACGGTGATAAATCCGCTGCAGTCCCCTCCCGCGCGAGTGCCAGTGTAATCGTCTACAGATGCAATTAAAGGGTGATTAAACTCGCTTCCCGGCACCGAAGTTATTCCCTCTTCATGATCGTTTAAGACATACGCTTGCTGGCTGCCGGCAGACGGGGCTTTTGAGGAGCAACCGACCAGCAAAAACGCACCCAAAGCGCAAATAATTAGTTGTTTCATATAAAAATCCTTATAAAATTATGTAACGGTTAAATTTGGGCGTAATTTTAGCGCTCAGTGGTAACAAAATGGTAACTTTAAAGCTAAATTCTGTATAATTATTTAAATTTTACACGGAGAAATCATGCATTATCTACGAATTAACGGGGGCAAAAAACTAAGCGGCAGCGTCAAAATAAGCGGCGCAAAAAACGCCGCACTGCCGCTCATAGCTCTATCTATCCTTTCAAAAAACGAAGTCGTAATTAAAAATTTACCCGCAGTTTCCGATATCCACACGCTAATTCAGCTACTTTCAAATTTAGGCGCAAAGTGCGAGTTTCTTGACGCCAACACCGCTAAAATCGATCCGCGCGAGATAAACTCGACTAAGGCGATCTATGACATAGTGCGTAAAATGCGCGCTTCGATCTTGGTGCTAGGGCCGCTTTTAGCGCGGTTTAGGCATTGCGAGGTAAGCCTTCCCGGAGGCTGCGCGATCGGCGCAAGACCGATCGATCTGCACCTTAGCGCGCTTGAAAAGATGGGCGCGGAGGTTAAGATCGAGCAGGGTTACGTAGTTTGCACCGCAAAAAAGGGGCTTAAGGGCGCGACTATAAATTTTGACAAAATTACCGTCACAGGCACCGAAAATATCGTAATGGCGGCGGCCTTAGCAAGCGGTACCACTCATATCATAAACGCGGCAAAAGAGCCTGAAGTAATCGCCGTTTGCAACGCATTAAAAAGCGCAGGCATCGACATAGAGGGCATCGGCACTAACGAAATCCTCATCAAAGGAAGCGGCGGCGAGCTTTTAAGCTTGAACGAAATTTCGATCATTCCCGATCGCATCGAAGCAGGCACCTATCTGTGCGCAGGCGCAATCACGGGCTCCCGCATAACGATCACCCGCGCCTGCGCAGCTCATCTTGGCGCCGTACTTGCAAAATTTGAAGATATGGGCTTTAAATTTGAAATTTCAAACGGCGGCGACGAGATCACGATCCTGCCCGCTTCAAAAATCAAACCCATAGAAATCATCACGAGCGAATATCCGGGCTTTCCTACCGATATGCAGGCGCAGTTTATGGCGCTAGCATGCATCTCCTCGGGCGTCAGCACTATCGACGAGAGGCTTTTTGAAAACCGCTTCATGCACGTTAGCGAACTTTCGAGAATGGGCGCAGATATCCGCTTAAACGGACACATCGCGACTATCAGCGGCGGCAAGCTAAACGGCGCGGACGTTATGGCGACCGATCTGCGCGCCAGCTCGGCACTCGTTTTAGCCGCCCTTGCGGCGTGCGGCGAGAGCAAAATACATAGAATTTACCACCTAGATCGCGGATATGAGAGGCTGGAAGCTAAGCTTGGTGCGCTTGGTGCCGATATACAGAGGCTTGAGGAATGAAGACTTCGGAATAAAATCTTGTGCGAGCAAGCAAAGTGGAATTTTACGCAAAACGCGTTTCGAAATAACGCGCCGCGCAAGAGCCACGAAAATTCTATCAATAGCAATGCATTAAATCGCTAAAGCTAAGTGTGGCGGAATTTTAGAGGCAAATCTTGGTAGAATTTCAAGGATGAGTTCCTTAAGAATTTAAGTGGCGAGCTTTGGTAAAAATTTAATGAACGAGCCGTGGTGGAATTCTTTAAGCACATGCGAGCGGAATTCCTACGGCAAAGTGGAATTCTACGAGTGATATGCTTTGAAATTTTAAGCAACGCTCGCAGTAAAATAAGGCAAGTTTGAGCCCATGAAATTTCGCGCATTTATTTGGGTAAATTTTGCTTTGCAAGCTTTGGCTAAACATAGAATTTAAGACTATGCGAGGTCTTAACTGCACGAATTTTAAATGTAAAAAATGATAAAAAGGACTTAAAATGATAGGAATAAATGAGGCTATAGATTTGGCTACGGCCAAAATCACATCAAGCAGGCGGAGCGAAAAGGTGCCTCTTCCCAGCGCTCTAGGTCGCATCCTTTATAGCGATATTTCTGCGCTTAAAAACCTGCCCTGCTTCGATAATTCCGCGCTTGACGGCTATGCCTACGCGGCGGAATTCAAAGACAAAAAGCTAGAGATCGTAGAGCCTACGATTTTTGCAGGAGATGAGAAATTCTACGAAATCAAGGCTGCGCAGGCGCAAAAGATAATGACTGGCGCGCCAATGCCTGCAGGCGCGGACTCTGTCGCGAGGCTAGAGGATGTAGACGCGCAAGGCGGAACTCTAAAAATCCCTGCTTCCGTTCATGCCCACGACGGCTTTCGTAAAAAAGGCGAGGAGGTGCGTGCGGGCGAGCTTTTATTGTGCCGTGGCGAAATTTTAAACCCTGCTAAAATTATGCTTCTTGCCGCGCAAGGAATTTACGAAGTAAGCGTTTACGCGCGTCCTAAAATCGCCCTATTTTCCAGTGGCAACGAGCTAAAAGAGCCGTGGCAGAGCGCAAGTGAGCGCGAAATTTATAACGCCAACTCTAGCGGTATTGCTGCATTGCTGCAAAAATACGGCTTTGAAAATGAGTATTTAGGGATTTTAAAGGATGATTTTAGCGCGGTATGCGAGGCACTAAACGCTGCTACGCGTAAATTTGACGTGCTAATTACCAGCGGTGGAGCAAGTGCTGGGGAGGCAGATTTTATGCAAAGCGCTATGAGTGAACTTGGATTTTTGCAGGTTTTCGATCATATTGATATCAAGCCCGGCCGCCCCAGCAAGTGCTTCGCAAAAGACGGCAAATTCGTCTTTGCAATGGCGGGCAATCCAATGGCTGCTTTCGTGCTTACGCGCGCAGTCATACTGCCGATCCTATTTAAGCTTAGCGGCGCAAGCAAGGCTTTTAGCGCAGAAGCGGCGATCTATGCCAAGCTCGCAAGCGATCTAAAGCTAAAAAGCGGCAGAGTAAATTTAACCGTAGGCGCGTATGAAGGCGGAGTTTTTACGCCTATGCCGTCGCCTTCTGGGCGCATCAGACCGCTGGCTGCGGCATCGCATTTTTTCTTGGCTGATCCCGAATGCGACAAAGTTCGCGCTGGAGAAATCGTAAAAATTTATGAAATTTAAGCGAGAAATTATTGACAAATGAAAATTTATAGGCTACAATCGCGCTTTATTTTTACCGCATGCGGGAATAGCTCAGTGGTAGAGCGCAACCTTGCCATGGTTGATGTCGCGAGTTCGACTCTCGTTTCCCGCTCCATCTTAACTTCAAATTTTAAAATTCCTTCCGCCGCGTTTGTTTTTAAACCGCAAAATTTCGATATGAAAGCCTTGAAATGAAAATTTTAGTTTGCGTAAGCGGCGCGAGTTTTTGCGAGATCGGGCTTGATCTGCTTAAATTTCTCGCTAGCTCGCCGCATGAAATCCACGCCGTACTTACTCAGGGCGCGCGCCGCGTCCTGCGCGCCGAAAGCGGCATAGATGCGGACGAGGCTTTAAAATCCGCGGAATTTAGGAGCGTAAAATTTTATCTCGATACCGATCTGGGCGCGCCGCCCGCTTCGGGCTCATTCGGTATTGACGCTACAATCTTTGCGCCCTGCTCTATTGGCTCTTTGGCTAAAATTTACGGCGGGCTTTGCGACAGCCTAAGCACCCGCGCCGCTGCAGTCGCGCTAAAAGAGCACAAGCGGCTGGTTTTGGGCGTGCGTGAGATGCCACTTTCTGCGATCAGCCTGCGTCAGATGAGCGAGCTAGCCGCGCTCGGCGTCATAATTGCTCCGCCCGTGATCGCAGGCTACTGCGGCGTGCAAAATTTAAAAAATTTCATAATCGGCAAGTGGTGCGACGCGCTGGGCGTGCAAAACGAGCTGTTTAAGAGGTGGCAATAATGCAAAACTCAAGAAAATGTATCTATCCGGGCACTTTCGATCCTATCACAAACGGCCATCTGGACGTAATCAAGCGCGCGCTGGGGCTTTTTGATGAAGTCATCGTCGCAGTCGCGCTAAACGAGAGCAAAAAGCCCTACTTCAGCCTAAAATCCAGACTAGAGATGGCGCGAGCCGCGACGCGCGGGCTTCGTGGCGTGAGCGTGCAAAGCTTTGATAATCTGCTCGTGGATTTTGCTAAATCTTGCGGCGTGCGCTTCGTTATCCGCGGACTTCGCGCGGTTAGCGACTTTGAGTACGAGCTGCAGATCGGCTATGCAAACGCCTCGCTATGGGAGGAATTTGAGAGCGTGTATTTGATGCCGACGCTCAAAAACGCCTTCATCTCAAGCTCGATCGTCCGCTCCGTTTTGAGCCACGGCGGCGATGTTTCGCACCTAGTGCCGAGTGAAATTTTAAAATTTTTGAAAAAATGAGCTCGCAAGCGACTGAAATTTAGCCTGAATTTAGCTCGCAGGCGCAGCTAAATTTAAAATTTACAAACCACACGGGAGATAAAATGAGCGAAGCAATGGATGAGATAGAAAGACTGCGAACGTTTTTAAAAAGCGTGAGAGATGAATACAAAGCCTTACATAAAATAGCCGAAGCGCAGGTCGTAAGTAGGCGCTGGGCGTCGGACGAGTATATCAATTTAGAGCCGTTTTATTTTGAGTTCAACCGCTTCTCAAAAGGTAGGGTTTTAAAAGAGGTGCCCAAAAACATCGCAAACGCCTACGAATACGGCTTTGACGCGCAAGATCGCATCGTTTTTAAGAGGCAGTATGTGAGCGAAAAATATTTCTACGAAGAGTTTTATTTTTGGCGGCAGGATTAAATTTTAAGCTACCGATTTGATTATTACGATAAAAAATGCGTGAACGTAAAAAGATTTGTCTATGAGGATGGCGCGCTAAAATCCATCTACTCTGCTTTTGCAAGCGAAGGCTACTGGATAGAGAATTTCGCTTACGAAGGCGGCAAGCTCGCGCAAAAGCAGTGGCGCGGCACGGATCCATACGGAGGCAAATTCGACCGCATCATAAACTACGGATTTGACGCGATAGGCGAGCTAAGCCTAATAGTCGAGGACGGCTACGTGCACTACAGAAAACCGGATAAAAAAATAAGCTACAAAAAGCTCTATGATCTCGCCGCGCAAAGGCTGCTGCCCGCGATTAAAGAGACGATCAAAAAGCACGCGCCAGGCTGCAAGCTCTACTGCATAAATTTAGCCTACGACGACACGGGCTCGCTGCCGCCTCAGATCGGATTCGGCTCGCAAGAGCAGCACGCGCAGTGGCTTGCACGAAAGGATGGCTGGCTTCTTTGGCTCGTTCCTGATTACGAGTTTCGAGCCGAGGTCGAAGTAGACTACGAAACGGCGAAAATTTTTGATCTTTTCAATCAAGAAACGCAGCTAAATGATAAATATGCGCAGGCTAAAAAGCTCATTTGGGAGTGCGTGAAGCAGCTCAAAGCAGGTCTTGGCGAATTTGCGCTCGATATGACGGATGATTTTACGATCACGGCTACCGATTGCGATCTTGGCAATCTGAGGAAAGATTTCATAGCGATAAATCCCGAGCTTGTAAGCACGTATAAGGGCAAAATTTAAAATTTTATCGTCGCGATTTTATCATTGCGCGCAGCGTTTGTCCGCTCGCACCGCTAGGCAATACGCCCTACTCCGAATGACGCCGCCGCCCTGCTCCGCCCGAAGTGCCGCCCCTACCTGTATAACGCCATCCGCTTTGCAAAGTACATATCTTGCTCTGTATAACGCGCCATTTCATCTATACGGCGTGCTGTCTTTATCGACCGGCGCCCTGCTCCGCTCGGTAGATGTCCGTAAGCGTAAAATTTGCTCACCGCTTATTCGGCGCATCCGCCCAAGCGCTAAATTTAACCGCGAGCCGTGCCGCAAAAAAACAAGAACCAAGCAAGGCGAAGCGCCCGATAAATTTTACGCCGAAAGATCAAAATCGGCTCGTACAAGCTCGCGCAAAAGCCGATTTTGAGGCAAAATTTTACACCTCACTGTTTAAAAAAGCCGCTATTTAGCTATAAGCTTGTAAAATAGCGCACAAATTTAAAGGCGAAAAATGTATGTAATATTCGAAGGTATCGACGGCGTAGGCAAAAGCACGCAGATAGCGCGGCTAGCGGTGGCTTTTCCGCAAGCGATCGTGACCAAGGAGCCCGGCGGCACGAAGTTCGGCGAGGCGGTGCGAAGCCTAGTTTTGGGCGAGGATTTTAAGTGGCGTCGCGGCAGCGTAAATCTGCGCGAGGTCTGCGGCGAAATTTCAAAGCGCGCCGAGCTGCTTTTGTTTCTCGCAGACCGCGCCGAGCACTACGAGCGCGTGATAAAGGGCGGCGCGGACAGGCTCGTGCTAAGCGATCGCGGCTTCATCTCGGGGCTTGCCTATGCGCTGGCAAACGACGAAAACGCGGATCTTAACGAACTCATCGCGCTTAATAAATTTGCGCTAGGGGGCAAATTCGCGGATAAAATCGTGCTATTTTCGGCGGACGAGAAGCTCGTCAAAAAACGGCTTAAAACGCGCGCTAGCAGCGATATAATCGAAGCTCGCGGGCTAAAATACCTAATGCGCGTGCAAGATCTTATGGCGCAGGCATGCAGGGCGTGCGGCGTACAGACCCTGAAAATCGACGCCGCACAGTCCGAAGAAGCGATCTGCGATCAGATAAAAAATTTCATACTTTCTTAAAATTTTAAGGCGTGGAATTTTGCCGCGGGAAAGAATTTCTGAGTCCTGCCGTGAAATTTTAGCTATGGAATTTCATCGTGAAATTTTAACTATAAAATTTCACCCATAAAATTTCATCTTCGAATTTAGTAATAGAATTTTATAGGAGAGGTTCTAGGCAAAATTTCATGGGCAGAATTCCGTTTTATAATTCAGCCGTAAAATTTCGCCACGGAATTCTGTCTTAAAATTCCGCCGCAGACTGAAAAGGCGCGAAATTTCATAAGCAAAATCTTGCACGGAATTTTAATCCGCGGATTCGCAGGCGGAATTCCGCTTAAGCTTTAGATTGAAAGGATAGCGATGAAGATGTTAAAGTTTGTTTTGCGCAAGGTTTTTAAATTTATATTTCTGTTTTGGGTGGTCATAAGCTCGCTTTTGGGTAGCTATATTATCGCCGATAAATTTTTCGGCCGCACCGTCGTAGCCTGGACGCTCATCCGTGATTTTAGCAGCGCTTCGCTGGATCTGAAGGATTTTAGCATCAGCGCCAGCTTAAGAGCTACCACTATCGGCGAACGATTATGGCGCGACGAGCGCGAGCCGAAGCCCGACTTCTCAGACGACAACTCCACCGGCGCCCCGTATGAACTAAGTATAAATTTTGAGCACGTGAGCGCGCCAGGGATCGTGCTGAACAACATCAAGCTCGAGCAGGTGCAAAGCGGACGCGTCGTTTTTGAAAAAGATGAGCTAGAGGTGCCGATAGAGATGGGTTACAGCGGTTACAAAAGCGGCGGATTAGAGATACCTGATCTCGATTCTGCGCATGTCAGACATAGACTGAGCGCCGAAATATGCGTGTCTGGGGGCGCTTGCACAAACTTCGTGCATTATTTCTTGCCGTACAGACATATAGAGGGCACAGCGGCTCTGCGGGGTATCTTTTAGCCGCAAAAGATTCGGCGTGAAATTTTAAAACATAAAATTTACGGCGGCATGGGTTAATTTGGCGAAATAAACGAGTAGATTATCAATGCCCGCAACGCGGTATGGTTTATTTGTGTGGTGGGATTTTGCCGCTCGCCAGGAATTTGTGATTTCGCGGCGCATAAAATTTATAACATGGCGCTAAATTCTGTCAGGCAAAAATTTATACCCCATTCCGGCGCCGACAAATAAATCTGCTAACAAATCCCGAGAGGCGACAATCTATTAAAATGATAAATTTATAATGTAGCGATTTGGTATAAAATTTAAAATTAGCAAAAAAATATCTTAATTCAAAAAGTGCATTACATATTATAAAATGCGCTTTGTTATCATTCGCTCTTTTATAATTTTCAGTATTTTTGCTAGCCGTTTTAAAAACGCTTTGCAAAATTTAGAGCTAGATTAAAGCTCAAAATGCGCCTGTTACGTATTTTTTGACCTATTCAAAATTTTATACTTCTTAAAAAATCAAAATTTCAAGCATTTAAAATTTATCCTAAATTTAAACTGTAATTTAATTAAACATTAAAAATCTTTGTATTATTATTCGCCGCGTTAATAATCAATTCTATAATCATTAAGTAAGGAAATATAATGTTTAGAAGATTCTCTCTCTCTCTCTATGTCTCGCTGCTCTTTTATGGCTCGCTTTACGCGGAAGAGCCCGCCAACTCACAAGAACTGGGAACTATCCAGGTAACGGGCAATGTCGATTCGCAAAGCGTAGCCGAGCAAAAGGTTGGCGAAACTAAAACTACCGCGCAGACTATCAAGAAGCAGCAGATCACCGATAGCAGAGACTTGGTGCGATACCAAACGGGTATCACGGCAGTCGAAACAGGTAGATTTGGCGCTAGCGGATATGCCGTTCGCGGCGTGGACGAAAACCGTGTGGCTATCACGGTGGACGGGCTTCGTCAAGCGGAGACTCTAAGCTCGCAAGGCTTTAAAGACCTCTTTGAAGGGTATGGAAATTTTAACAATACAAGAAACGGCGTAGAGATGGAAAACGTCAAAACGGCCAATATCACCAAAGGAGCCGATTCCATAAAAGCAGGAAGCGGCGCGCTCGGCGGATCGGTTATGTTTGAAACCAAAGACGCCAGGGATTTCTTGACGGAGAAGAATTACCATTTCGGCTTTAAACAGGGCTATCAAAGCGTCGATAGTCAAAATTTTCACTCCTTTACCGGGGCGGCTAGATACGGCTGGTTTGATTTTTTGGTTATAAACACCGATAGACACGGACATGAAAGGAAAAATTATTTCTACAACATATATGATAGTAAAGAGGACAAACTTCATATAGGTAAAACTCGCGAAAAGGCAGACCCATATACCATAACCAAAAAAAGCACGCTCGTAAAGGTGGGTTTTCAGCCGGGCGATAACCATAGATTGTCTATCGCGATAGATGACTCGAAGCAAAATTCCGACGGCGAGGATCTTTCTTATACGTTAAGAATGGGTAGCCGTCCGGATGCTCCGGAACGATATGGAAATAGGACAAACCACGATAGCTCTACCAGAAAAAACGTGCAATTAGCTTACGAAAATTTTAGTGAGACACCGCTTTGGGATCACGTTAAAATTTCATACTCGAAGCAGAGTATTAAAAACCGTGCAATAAATAAAGAGGGCTGCCAAGGCAATAGATGCCAGAATGTACAAAATCCTTCTGGGATGCATCTAAATGAAAGCTCAAGTGGTTATGATATCGTAGATAAAAACAATAGACCCCTAAGCGTTGATCCGCGACCTGTCGAAGAAGGCGAAGAAATTATTAAAGATGGTTCGGGCAATATTCTAAATAGGGGTAGCGATTATAAAAAAAGAGATGGTGAAGGATATTATTTGGATTGTTCCAAAGTAAATTGTAATAAAAAATTCAAAGTATTAAAAGAAACATACGATGGAGATACTTGGGAGTATAATTACGAATTAGTGGAAAGAGAGATAGAAAAGCATACTCTTCCTGACGGCAGAGTTTACGGGACTATAAAAAGAGAGCCGAGCGATATGGACACTATGACAAAGGCTTATAAGCTATTTCATTTAACTCCATATACCGATGGTTACAATTCCGTCCAATACACCGATAGAACACTAGATACTGAAACGCAACAATTAAATTTAGATTTTGAGAAAGAGTTTAACTTATTTAATGTCATAGATAATTCTATATCATACGGCGGACTTTTGGATCAAACAGATAAATCTATGACTAATAAAGATGGATTTTACTCGGGCGATTCACAATGGTGGGATAATATACTCTTCGGTAGAACTCCTGGAAGTGGCGTGCCAAACCCTAATTACCATATGAACGGTAGTCAAAGAAGCAATACCACTGCGGTGAGCACCTATCTGATTCCAGTTCAAACTACGACTGTAGCAAGCTATATCGGGGATGAAATTCAAATAACTAAATATGTAGGCTTTGATCTCGGCTATCGCTTAGATTTCGTAAACCATAAGCCAAAATATACCGGCTATCCTGAAGTGCCAAGAGGCATCATAACCGGTCTATGGGTGCCATATCCTTATAATCCTTACGATGGAGTGCATGGCTATTACACTCCTTACGGAGAACAAAATTATCAGGAAAATTTAAAATTCCTACTAAGAGAAAAGCAATACAATAGCAACTCATATAAACTAGGTCTAAATTTAGACCCACTGGATTGGATGAGGATACAGCTAAAAAGCTCTAAGGGTTTCCGCGCTCCGACATCGGATGAGGCGTATATGACCTTTAAGCATCCGGATTTTTCTATCCGTCCTAATATATTTTTAGAACCAGAAATCGCAAGGACGAAAGAGATCGCTCTTACCTTTTATAGCGAGAGAAGCCGCATAACTTTTGATGTTTTTAAGACGGATTATAAAAATTTTATCGACCTTGAATTTTTGGGAAATTTACAAGTCGTAGATCAGCAGATACCCTATCCGTTTTATCAAAACGTAAACCGAGACAACGCAAAAGTGCATGGATTTGAGATCAATACCGTTTTAGAGCTCGGCGATATATCAGAAACTTTGGAAGGATTTAGGCTCGGCTATAAATACAGCAGACAAAAGGGCAAAATGTCGTGCACCAGCAACGGCTCAAATGCCAACGATTCAAACTCCGGATGCAGCAGGGGCGAAGAGATGCCGATGAATGCGATCCAACCGCCTACTTCCGTCTATAATATCGGCTATTCTACGCCCGGCGACAAATATGGTATTGATCTTTTCATCACCGACGTAGGAGCCAAGAAGCGCGAAGACACCTACAATATGTATTGGAAAAGCCAAGTCGAAAGAACGGATCCGTATTGGGGGCATATCGATGCTTCTATAGTAAACGGAGAGCCCGTAACCGATAATACCAAAGGTTGGCGAAGCGGCGATTATACGGTAGTGGACGTTATCGCCTATGCTAAGCCGCAAAAAAATTTTAACTTTAGTCTAGGCGTTTACAACCTAACCAACGCCAAATATATCACTTGGGATAGCGCGCGCTCGATCAGGGCTTTCGGAACGGTCAATATGATCGATCAGGCGACGGGTGCGGGCATCGGTAGGTTTTACGCGCCACGCAGAAATTTTAGATTTAACTGGGAGGTAACGTTTTAGTTCTTGGTGTGTTTCGATCCAAAATTTAAAACGAATTTCGAATCCAGGGCTCAAGTTGATCAAATCGAGCCCTGGATTGCAATTTACGCTTTAAATTTATATCCAATGAGCCTTTGCAACGCAAGAGCAAGATCTCTTCGTATTTTTGGCATTTCGATAAAATTTTTAGCGATATAATTTTCGCCGAACGGTAACATTTTGCGCGCGCATTAAATTTGTATATCGCCGCTTTCGTTTATGCGGTTTTGGCTCAGAACCTACCGCCGTGCGGTATAAATTTTACATTTCTATCGATAAGCTTTTTTACGAAGGTCAAAGGCAAATTTTCATATCACCTAAATTTGCTCGCCGTATGATCCTAATAAAGACGAGTTAGAAGCACCGAAGACATTTAACAACCGCACGCAAAACTACGGCGGCAGAATGAAACCTACGATAAGGCGCACAAGACGATGCTTAAGACAAATGTTTTTTATTTATGCTTTAATACACGGAAAAATAAAGACGAATTAGCCTCTATTTTTCTCGATTTCATATAAAATTTTGATTTTTTTACAAGCTCTTTGTAAGATACAGAACCCCAAGGCAATATATAATAAAATGGACAACTTACTAATGCCGTAAAACCATATGGGAAACGTTACGATTAAAAAAACTATTAATATAAAATCCCAAATTATAGCTAGAGCCTGTTTCACTCTCATATAATTTGAATACTTAGCTAAAATCAAAACATGCGTTACGCTGGGCGACTCAGGGGAAAGATAACAATACGTTACCTCGACTATATCGCCGTTATCAGCAAACCATTGATCGGGATAGTCGAAAAATCTTATTTCTTTTACTTCAAATGTTACATACAGTCCGTCTCGCCCCCAGTCTGTTTCTAAGTTTTCCATCTTGCCGATAATTGTGAAAAATTTCAATTCACTTGAAGCTTTCTTTTTTAAATGCCACATTATTTTCCTCCAAATTTCGGTAAAATTTCATAAAATCCACGCTACTTTCTGTGGCGTTCGCGCTAAAATTTTAATTTTTGCACACCCGTGTCAAGATAGGCGAGAAGTCCTATCAAAATCAATGTTACGACACGCAATCATAGAAATTCGCTACAACCGAGCGAGCCCCTTTTTTGCAAACGCAAAGTATATTGCAAACAGTATCGCAGACACGGCAAAAACAAAGCCAAATGCGATTGCTATATACAGCACCTGATATATCCGATACAGCATATAGCGCAAAGTCTTAAGCATTTGGGCAGGCCGCACTTCTAAAGCCGTAAGCATATCCAAATACCTATCTTTGCGAAAATGTACGCGCACGCGATCACTCTCGTTTAGAATTAAAGGCTTCACAACGTATGCGAAAACATACGCCCTTAATCTCAAAAAGCGCAAATGTGCCGATACTTTTCGCAATGTATGGACGCTCAAATTTTCGATTCTGCCCGTGATTTTGCTTTTAGCTTCAGATTTTGGCAGAAGGTTCATATCTATAGTCCGTGCGCGAAATTCGCCCACCGAAAGGTACGGCGGATTAAAATGCATAGAATTGTAAAGTTGAGCTTACTTACGATAATGTTTAAAGTTCCGTCCTGCGCGAGTTAAATTTTATATAATTTTAAAATAGAGCCAAACCCGAGCATACATTCGATCCCGGGGATTTTTTATAAAATTTCAAAATTTTAAATCGCTGCTTTCAACTAAAATTTTAAATTTCCGAATTCTCACACGCCATAGAAATTCAAATTTCGCAAATTTAAAAATTTGAATCGGATGTGCAAATTCGGCACAAATTAAAACTATGTAAATTTTAAATTTCGCTCGAATGCAGCGTAAATTTAAACATTAAATCTAAAGTGCATCACATCGCCGTCTTGCACGACGTAGTCCTTGCCCTCAAGGCGCATTTTGCCCGCTTCTTTTGCCCTACTCTCGCCGCCACACGCGATAAAATCATCAAATCCGATCACCTCGGCTTTGATAAATCCGCGCTCAAAGTCGTTGTGGATCACGCTCGCGGCCTTCGGAGCCTTCCAGCCCTTCGTGATCGTCCACGCGCGCACCTCCATCTCACCGGCGGTAAAGTAGCTGATGAGGCTGAGCTTCGCAAAGGAGCGCTTGATGATGAGCTCCAGCCCGCTTTGTTGCGCGCCCAGGCTTTGTAGCATCTCGTGCGTCTCCTCATCGCTTAGCCCTATGAGTTCCTCTTCGATCTTGGCGCAGAGCTTGATCACCTCGGCGCCGCGGGCATTTGCGTATTCTCTTACGCGCGCGACATATTCGTTATCTTGCGCGATGCCGTCTTCGTCCACATTTGCGCCGTAAATTACATCTTTGGCGCTAAGCAGGCGCAGCTCGCGATTTAAAGCGATGTAGCTTTCATCTTCTTTGAGCGCAAAATTTGAAGCGGGCTTGCCGTCGTTTAGATGCGCTAAAAGCTCGTTCGCTACGGCTAGCGCCTCTTTAGCGCCTTTTTGATTTGCTTTGGCTTCCTTGCCGAGGCGCTCGATCTTGCGTCCAAGCTGCTCGATATCCGCTAAAATCAGCTCGGTTTCGATGATCTCGATGTCGCGGATAGGATCGACGCAGCCTTCGACGTGGGTTATGTCGCCGCTTTCGAAGCAGCGCACGATATGAAGGATGATCTCGCACTCGCGAATATTTGAAAGAAATTTATTCCCCAGACCCTCACCTTTGCTAGCTCCGCGCACGAGGCCCGCGATATCTACAAACTCGATGGTCGAATGCACGATGCGACCCGGCTTAACGATCTGTGCTAACTTGCCGAGCCTGGCATCGGGTACGGGCACGACCGCTTTATTGGGCTCGATCGTGCAGAATGGATAGTTCTGCGCCTGCGCGTTTTGCGCGCCGCTAAGTGCATTAAAAGTGGTAGATTTACCGACGTTCGGAAGCCCTACGATCCCTACTGACAGCCCCATCTACGCGTCCTTCAGCTCTTTGACTAGAGCCTGCAAGAAATATAAGTTTGCTCTCACGCCCGTGCCAGTCGCGCCCGCTACGTAATAGCCCCACGCCTTTTCGAGATACGCAGGACCTGCGATATCAAGGTGCAGCCACTTGTCTTTATACTCGTCTTTTATAAATTTATCCAAAAACAGCCCCGCTGTTATCGCGCCGCCGTATCTGCTGGAAGCGCAGTTGGAGACGTCTGCAATACTGCTTTTGATTAGCTCGCGCAGATAATCGTTAAATTCCAAAATACTAAATAGCTCGCCGCTTGATCCGCTAAGATCTTTAAATTTACGCTTTAGCTCCTCGCTGTTTCCCATGATGCCACTCGTATATTCGCCTAGCCCCACGACGCAAGCGCCGGTAAGCGTCGCCATATCGATTAGCAGATCTGGCTCAAGATCTTGCGCGTAGCTTAGGCAGTCGGCAAGCACGAGTCTGCCCTCCGCATCGGTGTTTCGCACCTCGATACTCATGCCGCTGCGGCTAAGCAGCACATCGTCTGGTTTATACGAATCGCCGCCGATCATATTTTCAGTAGCGCCGATGACCGCATGTATCTCAAACGGTAGCTCAAGCTCGGCAGCGCCCTTGATGATACCCATCGCAGCAAGCGCGCCGCTTTTATCGCTTTTCATCGTAAGCATATAATCAGCAGGCTTGAGGCTTAGCCCGCCGCTGTCGTAAGTAAGCCCTTTGCCGACGAAAACGACGCGCTTTAGGCAGCGCTGCGGTTTATAGATCAGATGGATGAGGCGCGGCGGATGAGCGCTGGAGCGATTTACCGCCAAAAACGCATTCATATTCTGCTCGCGCAAAAAGTCTTCGTCGTAAATTTTAACGCTCACATCGTCGTAGTTCGAGGCTAAAATTTCAGCCTCACTCGCCATCTTTTCGGGCGTGTAAATTTCAGGGATCTCATTGACGCCGTCGCGCGCAAAATTTGCAGCGCTCGCAGTGATGGCGCCTTGTTCTATACCAAAGTTTGCCTTTTGCAAATCGATCTGCTCACCGCTATACTCCTGCGTAGAGATTAAAATTTCATTCAAACTGGAGCTTTTTTTATCGCTTTTGTATTTATTAAACTCGTAGCCGCCCAAAAGCACGCCTTCGATCATCGCCATCGTACTTCTGCGGTCGCAGCCGCATTTGTAAAAGGCGATTTTAAAATTTTTAATCGCGTAGCCCTTAAGCGCGTTGTATGCGCTCGCAAGCGCTGTGCGAACGCGGTCATATTCTAGCGCCTTGACGCCGATGTACAGCCGCCCGCTCTCGGCAAGGAGTAGATTGCCCTCGCCTTTGTAATTAAAAAGCGCAAACTTATCCGTGTCTTTAATAAATTCGTGATTTAAATTTTTATCCACAACTAAAATAACTTCAAAATCCGCCTCTATCTCGTTAATTTTACGATCTAGCAGTTTTACTTTCATCTCGTTCCTTTCGTGAGTTCATAAAGTGATTTTCCATACGTTTAAATAGCCTAAAAAATAGATATAAAATTCCGCCTATGATAGGTATCGCAAAATACCAGTGTTGCTCGATTAGCCGCAGCCCGCTCCAGATCTCCTCGCCAAAATACCACGCCAAAATCATCGTCGCACCCGACCAGCACCAAGCGCTAAAAAGATTGATAATCGCAAATTTCTTTGCGCTGTAGCGAGTGATGCCGATACTCATCGGGATGATGACGCGAAAGCCATACATATAGCGCTGCATTAAAATTATCGGCCAGCCGTAGCGTTGCAAAAGCAGGTGTGCGATCGCAAATTTTCGGCGCTGTGCCGCGAGTTTTTTACTGATATATTTTTTGTTGTAGCGCCCGATATAAAAATAAAACTGATCGCCACAAAATGCCCCAAGCCCCGCAACAAAGATACCTAGCGGCAAATTTATATGTCCCTCGTGCGCCATTATGCCGCCTAAAATTAGAGCAATTTCGCCTTCTAAAATACACCAAACAAAAAGCACGATATAGGCGTATTGGTGGTATTCTTGTAATAAATTTTTAAGTAGCTCTTCCAAAATCACGCCTCTAAAACGCAATAAACATTTGTGCGTCGCGAAAACTCGCCTAGATCGTTTAACTCACGTAAATTTAGCAAAAAGCAGGCTTCGACGCACTTAGCCTGCGTCTGCGCGATGAGATCTAATGCCGCTCGTGCGGTGCCTCCGGTGGCGATAAGATCGTCGATTAGCAGCACCTTGGCATCTTGCACGCCAGAGAATGCATCCACATGCATCTCGACCTGATCGAAGCCGTATTCAAGGCTGTATTTTTGCGAAATCGTGATATAAGGAAGCTTCTTTGGCTTTCTAATTGGCACAAAAGCAACCCTCAACCTCGCAGCAAGTGCCGCTGCAAAAATAAATCCGCGACTTTCTATGCCTACTATGTAATCAAGTCCGTAATCGGCGTAGCGCTCGGCTAGATGATCAAGCAGGAAATTAAACGCCTCGCGATCGCCTACGAGCGTCGTGATATCGTAAAACAAAATACCGGGCTTTGGGAAGTCGCGCACGGTGCGGATCGAGCGAAATAAATAGCTTTTTTGCTCGTTGCTTAGACTTTTCATAGCTTACCTCTTTTCAATCTTGCGTTTTGGATTTTTAAGCTGCAGTTTTCGCTCTCCTCATTTTGCAGGGCCTCAATGCCGAAGCGAAGGGCAGTTTTGAGCTTTTCGTTATCGCTTTTAAGCTTTGAAATTCTTTCTTCGCTCTTTCGAAGTAAGGCGTAAATTTTAGAATTTTTTCGGATCGATAAAATAAGTAGTGCTGCAAAAAATAGCGCTAAAACGCCTAATACTACGCTCATTGCTCGCCTCCTTCATTTGGATTTGCAAAGCGGCGCATAGTAGCGGGTGCTGCGTTAAAATAGGCAGAATTTATGCTCCTAAAATACGCGTTAGAAAGATTTGCTCCCTTTAAATTTACGCTCGCAATATCAGAATTCGCATCTGTTAAACCCGCACTAGCGCAATTTACGTTTTTTGGCTTAACGCTCATGCAAACGGAATTTGTAGCCTTGAAATTTATAATTGCTGGGTTCAAACTGACAAAATATTTGCAGCTAGCTTTTTGAGCGAAATTTTTCTCGCAAACGCTCTCGCGCATAAAATTCAACGTAGAATTTGCGCTAGTGGAATTTTTATCTAGCGAATTTTTCTCATTAAAGATTATCTTTGCGTGCGCAGAATTTAAATTTATATGATGTGCACCACCAAAGCTTATCAAGGAATTCTCGCCGGTAAATAAGGAATTTTTATCGTTAAGGCTCCGCGCAAAATTTGGCGTGAAATCCGTGCCGATGGGATTTTTGTCGGAAGGATTTTTACCGCCGAAGCTTAATTTGGAATTCCGCCCATTTAAATTAGCGCCACAGCTTTGTTCCGTAAAATTTCGAGCGGAGTTCTGCATGAAATTTTCCCCATCAAATCCATGCGTGCAATTCGCACTACCGCAAGCGCCTAGCTTTGCGACGCGCTTAATATGCCTGCCGCCCGCGAAATCAGTGCTAAAAAACGCTCTAATCATATCTTCGATCACCAGCGCGCCCATCAATCGCTCGCCGAAGGCTAGGACGTTAGCGTCGTTGTGCTCTCTAGCTAATCTAGCGCTAGTCGCGTCATGACACAGCGCGCAGCGGATGTGAGCGTGGCGATTTGCGGCGATGCTGATGCCGATACCCGTACCGCAAATCAAAACGCCGTAAATGCCGTAATCGGTGGAATTTAAAATTTTATCTTTGCTTGCATTCTGGCTTACGGCTGCATTTGCGCTGGTAGTCATGCTTTCGCTAGCGTTAAAATTTTGACGACTAGCGTTTTTAACAGCGTTAAAATTTTCATTTTTCCCGCTACATTGTACGGCGTCGTTAAAATTTCCGCAGCCGTTTATACTTGCGACAAAATTTTCGTTACTGCCCGCTTCGGAATTTTCTGCAGCCGTAGCAGAATTTATGCCATCGTTTTCTTTAAAATTTTCACTTCGCGCGCAGGCTTCACATTCGGCTAAAATTTTATCCGCCAGTGCACCTGCAAAATCGGGATAATCCACGCTCGCTTCGGCACTATGCGTGCCAAGATCGACCGCTTCGTAACCTAAAGTGGCGAGCGCTTTTTTAGCTTGCTCTTTGGCATGAAAGCCCGCATGATCGCTCGCTATAAAAATTTTATTTATTTGCATTGCCGCTCCTTATTTTTGCTCATAGATTAGGCTCTCGTCATTTTGCAAGGTATCGACGAAACGCCCGATGCGCTCCCAGCGGATCTTGCGATCGGCATCGATACTAAAATATGTAAACCACGGCTTGCCGACGATCAGACGATAAGGTACCGGACCCCAGAAGCGGCTATCAGCGGAATTATTGCGATTATCACCTATCATAAAATACTCATCCTGCGGCACTTTGATGTAAAAGGCATTGAAGATTATCCCCGCAGCTTCGAAGCTGTGAGGAATTTCACTTAAACTAATGGGCTTCATAGAAAATTCACCCTTCTCAAGTGCGATTTTGACATTTGTTAGCATTGAGTTTCTAGCATTAGGGTCGTAGTGAATGCCCTTAAATTTATACGGCTCTTTAACATATTTTTCGCCACCCAAAATCACAATGTCGCGAGCATCATAGTTTGCGGCAATGAACTCGTCGCCTTCATGCGGACGAAGGTAGAAATTATTCAGATCAAATATCACCTCGTCGCCGCCTACGGCAAAATTTCGCTTTACAAAGTGCATTTTTTCATTAAGCGGATAGCGGAAAACCACGATGTCGCCGCGCTTCGGACCCTCGCCGCGGATGATATGTCCATCTCCGTCGCTATCAGGAGCTACTTGCCACTCTACAAATGGAATATGGGGAGTCGGGATGCCGTAGCTAAATTTTTTAACGAATAAAAAATCGCCCTCCAAAAGCGTAGTGCGCATCGATCCGCTGGGGATCACGAAGGCCTGCGCCACGAAAAGAATGACAAATAAAACGACGATAACCGTTCCCGTCCAACTCGATAAAAATTTGTAAATTTTACTTAGTATTTTCATTTAAGCTCTTTGTTTTAAGCGATTTTTCGCAGATTTTATCGTGTTGCCAAGAAGCATCGCGATCGTCATCGGTCCCACGCCTCCGGGTACGGGAGTAATTAGCGAGCATTTTGGCGCGACCGCGTCAAAATCGACGTCGCCTCTTAGCTTGCCGTCCTCGCCGCGATTGATCCCCACGTCGATTACCACCGCGCCTTGTTTTACCATATCGGCGCCCACAAAATGCGCCTTGCCAACCGCCGCGATCAAAATGTCGGCATCTGCGCAAAGCCGCTTTAAGTCTTTCGTCTTGCTATGAGTGATAGTGACGGTGGCGTCGGCATTTAGAAGCAGGCTCGCCATCGGCTTTCCGACGATATTGCTGCGACCTAGCACGACGGCATTTTTGCCCGCGATCTGCACGCCGTATTCCTCAAGCAGGCGCATCACGCCAAGCGGAGTGCAAGGCACAAAACCGTCTGCAAGCCCGCTAGTAAGCTTGCCTACGTTTATCGCACTAAATCCGTCCACGTCCTTTTGCGGGCTTATTTTTTCTAAAATTTTATTCGTATCGATGTGCTTTGGAAGCGGCAGCTGCACTAAGATGCCGTCGATACTTTCGTCATCGTTTAAATTTTCTATCAGTTCTAAAAGCGCCGCCTCGCTCACGTCGGAGCTCAAGCGGTGCGCTACGGATCGGATCCCACAGGCGGCGCAGGCTTTTTCCTTACTCGCGACATAGGTCTTGCTCGCCGCGTCCTCGCCTACTAAAATCACCGCCAGCGCGGGCTTTACGCCCTTTGCGGCAAGATCCGAAGCAGCCGATTTGATCTCATCTTTTACCTTCGCGCTTATGCTTTTGCCGTCGATTAAAGTCATTTAAAGCCTTTTTGAAAAATAAGGCAAATGTTACCCTAAAATTTATAAAATTTAGATTTATTCAGCGGGATTTTATGGGAATTTGAAAGAATTTTAAAAAGAATTTCGTCCTAAATTTAAGCCTGCTCAAATAAGCCTAAATTTTATCGTCATTATAGACGGATGGACGCCTTGTCGCCGCTACATTCAGGCCACAGCTTGTATTGCAGAATGAAGCCTTGTTTGAACAAGAACTACTACGACCTTGTTATTTGCTCGCCTTTAAACGCTACGCATCGCGCCCACCGCGCAATATACGCTATGCATAATAGTAGCCTGTATAATGGTGGCTCGGTGCCTTATTTTGCTCTGGCTTTGGGGCATCTTGCGGTCTGCTCCTAGAGCAGCTGCATAGAAACAGCGCCGCACACAGAAATAAAACGATCTTTTGCACCATAGATCCTTTCAAAATCTTTATGATTTTATCTTTGAGTGGTTTTGAAATTTTACAAAATTTAGAAAAGCGCTCTAAAAATTTGCTCCCCTTTAGAATTTAAAATTTTGAATAAATTTGAACGACCAAATTTATTCAAAATTTAGGCTCCATGTAGCTTACAATCTCACGAAAAAATCAAAATTCTGGCGACACAAATCGTATTTAGTGCAATTTTACGCGATACGCGCTGTGCAAGATCGCGCAGTCTCCACCCGCGCGCTAAAATACCGCTCCGAACACAGCCGCGCCGCTCTAAATTTCAAAATTTAGCTAAATTTTAAAGGCGCCGCGTTTAAATTTACTCGTTGCGCAGTGTTTGCAGCACGTCGATTTGCGTGGCTTTTTTGGCCGGGTACCATGACGAAAGCGCTACGATAAGCACCGCGCCGATTAAAATCATCGCCAAATCGCCTAGCGAGAGCTCCATCGGCAGCTTCGAGCTTCCGTAAACGTCGGCCGGCAGATTTACGATGTCGAAGCTTCCGAGCAACCACACGCCGAATAAGCCCAAAATCAGCCCGAATATGATGCCGCCGCCGCCGATAGTGGCTCCGAGCGCGAAAAATGTCCTTTTGACCTCCTTTTTGCTGGCGCCCAGGCTAAGCAAAAGCGCGATCTCTTGGCGGCGGTTCATCACGGTCATCAGAAGCGAACTTACGATATTTAGGCTCGCGACTAGGATTATTAGCATCAGCACGATGAAAAGCGCGCGCTTTTCAAGCGCAAGGGCGCTGAAAAAATTACCGTTTTGCTGCCACCAGCCCACGGCGTTAGTGCCGCTAGGAAGGCTTTTTTTGATGCGATCCAGGTCTTTAAACGGATCGTTTGAAAAAACATGCACGCCGTCGAATGTCCCCTCGTCGTAGCCCAAAATTTTGGCTAGATCGCTCGCGTCCGCGTAGGAATACGCCTTGTCGTAGGCGATCAGCCCCGAGCTAAAATCCGCGCGCACGTCAAAGCGTTTCATCTTAGGGATCAGCGCAAAGCCGCCCGGATCGCTTTTCGTAAAGATCATCGTGATCTTACTGCCCTCATCCAGCATAAACTCGTCCTTGATCCCGCGCCCTATCATGATGCCGTAATCCGTTAGATTGGCATCTTTGGCGCCTGCTGCGACGACGGAGTTGATGCGCTTTTCGTCGTTTAAATTTACGCCGAAAATCAGCCCGCCCTCGAGCTTCTCGCCGCTTTTGGCGATGACTTGCGAGCTGATGTAGGGGCTAAAGATCAGATCGGGGAAGTCCGCCCGTAGCCCCTCCACGTCGTCTTTTGAAATACCGCCGCGAAAGTGGCTGTGGATCGTGATCGGGTAGTTCATCGTAAAGAGCTTGCGCTCAAATTCCTTATCAAAACCGTTCATTATCGCCATCGCGACGATCAGCACCGTAAGCCCCACGCCGACGCCCAAGAACGCAAGCAGCGCCGAAAGCGTAATGAAGGGCTGAGAGCGGTCGAATCTGAGATATTTGAATAATAAATACTTTACCAAAAAGCCATCCTTGTAAAATTTCACATAAAATTTAGCGCTAAATTCTATGTGAAATTTTAAGTATTTTGGAATTTTAAAATTCCAAAACAAGTTTTATGTCTTCAAATGTGAAAGCCACAGCTGGCTTTTAAAATTTAAAATCGCGCCGAAATCTATTTATACGCAATGAAATTTGCCCCCAAGATATCCGATACGGCAAATCAAACAGATCGTCTTACCAGACCTTGAAATTCTAAATCAGAATTCTAAATTTTAAAATTTCAAATGCCTCAAAATTTTAAAATTTCAAACGCATTAGAATTTTAGAAATCTAAAATCTTTCGGAATTTTAAAATTCTCCAAATTTAAAGGCGGATTTCGCTTGAAAGCTCGCCCGTAATCGCATAAATTTAAAATTTTAAATGCCGCGCAGTGTCCTAGCCGCGCACTAAATTTAAGTATCACGCGCTGATTGGCTTGCGTTTTGCCGCACGGCACACCGCAACGGCGCTGCGAAAACAAGTAGCCAAAGGCACCAAGTGCGCTTTGAAATTTTAAAATTTCAAAACCAAAGTTCCGCCTCATCGCGCAAGCTTTGCGCGCCGTCCGCACCGCCTCGCGATCAAACTCCTCTTTAAAATTTTATGACGCCTTTCGCCCTCGACCGATCCGCTAAATACAAAAGCAAGATTGAAAAGCGCCGATCGCGCAATGCTCGCAATCGAGATCACCGATCGTGCGTACTTACGACTGATCGCCGCGCCTACCTCGCAAAGCCGCCTTTTTTAGGACCGCCCTTGCCGTGGCAGTCTTTGTATTTTTTGCCGCTGCCGCAAGGGCAAGGATCGTTTCGCT
>CAURUA010000002.1:0-70993 GCA_963528045.1 uncultured Campylobacter sp.
AGATTTACGAGAAGTTTTTAAAATTTTAAGAAAGGATAAGCATGAAGTTTTTAAATTCTATTGCGGCTGCGGCGGCTCTTGCGGCTGTGATCGCAAGCTGTGCAAACGCCGAGGTTAAGGCGGGCGAGACGCTTTACGGCACGGTGCTAAAGCAGGTAAGCGTAAGCGGCGATTTGTCGCACAAGGACGGCAGGCTGCTGCCCACAAACGCCATAGAGGTCTTGGAGGTTAAGGACGGAGTGGTGAAATTTTCGCTCACCGGCTATCAAAATCCAAAGGCGCCGAACGTTATTTATTTCACGCCTAAAGCGCGTATAATCGCAGTGGCGTTTTCGAAGCAGGCTAAATTTCAAAGCGAGAGCTTGGGCGAAGAGGACGGCTTTAATAAGGTTAAAATAACCGCCTACACCGACGAGGGCACGCTAAGCGGCGACGTGGATAAAATTTTCGCCGAAGCCAAAGAAAAATTCGAAGCCTCGTGTAGCGTTTGCCATGCCTTGCATCAGCCGGCTAGCTACGAAGCGAACAGATGGCCGGGCTACATAAAATCGATGCTTTCGCGTACGCCTATTAGCAAGGATGAGAGCTGGACGGTGGTACAGTATCTGCAAAAGCACTCCAAGGACGTAAATTTAAAGGATATGAAATGAAAAGACGAAATTTTTTAAAGCTCGGCGCGGCGGTCTCGGCGCTTCCGCTCATCCCAAGCTCGATGCTTGCGGCGGATAAACTCACCGCGCTTAAGAAAAACGGCGAAATTTTAACTGCGGCGCGGTGGGGAATTTTAAAAGCGAGCGTCAAAAACGGCAAGATCGTAAAGTCTGCGCCATGGAAGATCACCTCTAAAATTCCAAATACGCTTCAAAATACGATGGCGGATCTCGTTTATAACACGCGCATCAAGGCGCCGATGGTGCGAAAATCATACCTCGCCGACCCAGATAATCCTAAGCCAGAGCTTCGCGGACTTGACGAATGGGTCGAGGTAAAATATGAAGATGCGATCAAACTCGTCGCGCGCGAGCTTAAAAAGACGCGCGAGCAAAAGGGCGCGGACTCGGTGTTTGCGGGCAGCTACGGCTGGCAGAGCACGGGCAACGTGCATGTCTCAAGGACGCTGCTTCATAGATTTATGAACTTAAGCGGCGGCTTTACGGGCGTCACGGGCGATTATTCTACGGGCGCGGCCCAGGTCATCATGCCGTACGTAACGGGCTCAAATCAGGTCTATGAGCAGCAAACCTCGTGGCCCGTGGTGCTTGAAAACTCCAAAGTAGTGGTCTTTTGGGGGCTTAATCCGATCTCTACGCTTCGCGTGGCGTGGACGAGCTCGGATGAGCAGGGATTTAAGTATTTTGAGCAGCTAAAAAATAGCGACAAAGAGATCATCATCATCGATCCGATCAAAACCGTAAGCGGCAAGTATTTCGAGGGCAAGGCGAAATGGATCACTCCTCGCCCTAACACCGACGTAGCGATGATGCTAGGCATGGCGCAGCACCTCTATTTGCAGGGCAAGTACGATAAGGAATTTTTACAAAACTACACCGTGGGCTTTGAAAAATTCGTGCCGTACCTCACGGGGCAGAGCGACGGCGTGGCTAAGACGCCCGAGTGGGCTAGTGAAATTTGCGGCATTAGCGCGGACGTGATTAAAGAGCTTGCGATAAAATTTTACGAAAACCGCACGATGATAATGGCGGGCTGGGGTATTCAGCGCGCTCATCACGGCGAGCAGGCGCACTGGATGATCGTAACTTTGTGCGCGATGCTAGGACAGATCGGACTTGCAGGAGGCGGCTTCGGCTTTAGCTACCACTACGCTAACGGCGGCGCGCCTACCTGCGCGGGCGGCGTGATCGGCGGAATGAATGCGGCAAGCGTCGGCGTCGTTAAGAACGGCAAATTCCTGGGGCTTGCGCAGGATCAGAAGCAAGGCGGCGAAGCAGCCCAAGCATGGCTGGTAAATACGGCGAAGGTTGCTTTCCCTCTAGCTCGTATCGCGGACGTGCTGCTAAATCCGGGCAAGACGATCGACGCGAATGGCGCAAAGATCACTTATCCGAAGATCGATTTTATCTACTGGGTCGGCGGAAATCCGATCGTGCACCATCAAGACACCAACACCAATATCAAGGCTTGGCGCAAGCCTCGCACCATCGTAGTGAATGAAATTTACTGGACGCCGACTGCGAAGATGGCGGACATCGTGTTTCCGACCACGACGGAGTATGAGCGCAACGACATCACGATGAGCGGAGACTACTCCAACATGCATATCATCCCGATGAAGCAGGTCGTCGCCAAGCAGCACGGTGCGAAGGACGATTATCAAATTTTTACCGACCTTTGCAAGGCCTACGCCGACGGACTTGCCGAGGTTTATACGGACGGCGGCAAAACGGAGATGGATTGGATCAAAGAATTTTACGAAGGAGCGGCGAGCGCCGTGAACGCAAACACCGCTTTGGGAATACAGATGCCGAGCTTTGAGCAGTGGTGGGAGAAAAACGAGCCGACGGAATTTTACGAAACGCCAGAGAGTGCTGCATACGTGAGCTTTGAGGATTTTAGAAATGATCCCGTTTTGGAGGCTTTGGGAACGCCTAGCGGGCTGATTGAAATTTACTCCGACACGATCGCTGCGATGAACTACAAAGACTGCGGCGCGCATCCGATGTGGTTCGAGCCCGTCGAGTGGCTCGGGATGAAGGATAGGCCTGCGAAATTTCACCTGCTTAGCCTGCATCCGCTCGATCGCTTGCATTCGCAGCAGAGCAATACCTCAAATCGCAAGAGATACGCCGTCGCGGATCGCGAGCCGGTGCTGATCAATACAGAAGACGCTAAGGAGCTCGGCATCAAGCAGGGCGATCTGGTGCGCGTATATAACGCTCGCGGCGAAATTTTGGCGGGAGCCAACGTAAGCGGCGATATAATGCGTGGCGTGGTGCAGATTTTCGAAGGCGCGTGGTACGATCCTAATGCCGAGGGTCTTTGCAAAAACGGAAATCCAAACGTGCTTACGATCGACCTGCCTACGAGCGAGCTTGCCAACGGCAACATCTCCCACACGGCGCTGGTAGATATCGAGCTTTATAAACACAAGGCGGGCGAGGATATCAAGCTAACCGCGTTTATGCCGCCTAAAGGGGCGAAGTAGGGATTGGGGGGCGGTTTAGGTTTTAAGACTGGCTCATTGCTGGCTTGGACTAGATACGCCGATCCTCTACGGGCTTTAGCCAAACTCGCCGTGGTTTTGCTACGGCGAGTCGGGTTTGTTTGACTTACCGCAGCTGCGGATCGTAGACGATTTAGCTTGCCGCAGCCTCGCGACTGCAACGATAGGTCGCGGGGCTGATTAAATTTTATAGCCTTGCGCTTGCAGTGATGACTGAGTTGATTTGATTTATCGTAACTTTGAGTTGCGGCAGGCTGGAGATAACAGCGAGCGGTATTCGTCTCGCTGCCCCACTCCGCCCTATTTACTCGTGAAATTCTCGCCAAATTTAAGAACTTGCCGTTTGGGCTAGAATTTCAATCCAAACTAAAAAACCGCCTAAGTCTCCATTTAAAATTTTTCTTCGGAATTTGCGTATCGCTAAAATCGTCGCTGTAAATTTCATTTTTATCGGTGAAATAGCCGCTGTTTTGAGCCTGTGGTATAAAGTCGGTCTGATCTTCTATTTTTACGTTTAGCGCCTTGAAATATTGCAGCAGCTCACGATACTCTTTTGTAGATACGGCATTTATTAAAAAGTAATTTCTGTTGTTAAATTTAACAACAAAATTTCTTTTTCACAGCCAAGGTAAAATTTTGAAATTTACTGCTTTAAATCTGCACTGAATTTCAAAATTTTAAGCCATAAAATAAGATAAAATTTTAAAATTCCACGCCTTTTTTGGGTGTGAAAGTTTTTTTGGACAAATCCTACCGCTTTGATATTGATGCTTTTGTGCGTATTTTACTTATCTCCATAGTGAGTTTTACACTGAGCTATTTCTATGGCGCCATTAGATATTCTAAATACGAGCCGATTTTTTTCCATCTATTCTAACACTATAAAGCCCTGATAAATTACCCTTTAGCGCTTCGGGTTTGCCTATACAATCGTAGCCGTTACGCTCTATATCTAGGATTAACTTATTTATGCGCTTTAGGATATTTTTATCATTTTCCTGCCAATACAGATAATCCTTCCAAGCTTCTTGCGACCAGATTTTTTTCATCGATCCGCTTCTAACAAATCGTGCTCAATCCCGCTATTTTCCTTTAATTCGTCAAAAGAGCGCTTAAGATGAGATAAATTTTCGTGGCTGTAAAAGGGATCTGCCGTCAACTCGAAAGGAATTTTGCGTTCTTGCAATACTTTTTTAGCAAATATTGTAAAAGCAGTAGTTAAATTTAGCCCCATTTCAGAGCATACTTCCTCCAATCCTTTTTTAAGCTCGGCATCCATTCTAAAATTTACGTTTATAGATCGCGTCATATTGTCTCCTTTTTGATTGCATTATACATTATTTATATGGATAATGCAATGATTTATAAATGTACTTTGCTAAAATTCCATTACGAGAGAACACTATTAATTCTAAATCTAGCAAGATTTTAATTCAAAACGAAATATGCATACTAAGCGCGATTATGCATAAAAGTAGCGCCAGCGGGACATAGACAAAGCGCCCGATATCATACCAGAGCTTGCCGCGAGCCCTATCTGCGCCCAGATTGATCTCATCTAAAATTTCATTCCGCTTAATCACCCAAAACCACGATATCGCGCCGATTACTGCTCCGATCGGAATGATATAAATCGATACGAAATCCATCCACGGACCCCATGAGCTTATCGCTTCCATACCAAGACCTGCGCTCAGGCAGATCGCGCACAATAACGCAAGCGTGAAGGCGCGGCTTAGCCTTGGAAACTTATGCATTAGCGATTCGGCGACTACTTCGAACATATTTTGAAGCGATGAAATTCCACCAAAAATCACGGCGGTAAATAAAATCACTGCAAAAATTCTACCACCTGCCATATCTTGCAAAATTTTAGGCAGAGTTACGAAAAGTAGCTTAGGCCCCGCCGCAGGATCCATTCCGTAAGCAAATACTGCAGGGATCATCACTAGCGCAGCTACCATTGCGGCTAGCGTGTCAAATAGCGCGGTATTTTTCGCTGCAGATACGATGTCTTCGTCCTTGGATAGATACGCGCCATAGACGATCATCCCTGAGCCCGTAATCGATAGCGAGAAAAATGCCTGTCCCATCGCAGAAATCCAAACCATCGGATCTGCTAGCTTAGTAAAATCAGCGCCGAAAAGAAACGCATATCCGCCCGCAGCGCCTTGCAGCGTCGCGACCCTAACCGCTAAAATCGCAAATAGCACGAAAAATAACGGCATCATAATTTTATTCGTTTTTTCGATGCTTTTGGCGCCGAAAAACAGCGTCAGCAACGTGCCTGCGACGATTATGCAGTGATAAGGCACTACGGAGTAGGGCGTCAGGGCAAAGGAGTTGAACCATGTATCGGTATTTTCGCTCATTAGCGAGCCGTCTATGGCTTGGACTAGCGCCTTTAAAACGTAGGCGATGATGACGGCATAGCCCACTGCGATACACATCGAACCGGCAAGCGGCAACCAGCCGATAACCTTACCAATAGCGCCAAGTCCGCGGCTTTTCCACGCGTATTCGTATGAGCCTAGAGTGCCTGTTTTGGCGCGGCGACCGATCGCGTATTCGGCGCTTAGGCCTACGTATGAAAACAGCGCTACGAAAAAAACGTAGATTAGCAAAAATGCGCCGCCGCCGTTCGTGCCGAGTTTATAAGGGAAGCCCCAGACATTTGCCATACCTACGGCGGAGCCCACGCAAGCGATGATAAAAGCCCAACGCGATGAGAATTTGTGTTTTGTCATAAAGTCATCCGTGCAAAAAATTTTCGTTATGGTAGCAAAAAGGAATTTAAGATTTATTTATGCGGAATTTTAAGGCGTGCCGATTTGATTACTTAGAAATTTTTAGAATTTAAAATCGAGAAGTTTTAAAGCAAGATTGGTGAAATTTTATGATCAAAATCGATAGAGTTAATTCTGCGATACTGCGCGGCAAAATTTTATCTTTATAATTTTAGAATTTCTTCGTGAAATTTCATGCTTAAGCTTTGGATTTAAAATTCGCTTGGCCTGAGCTTGCGGCGGGACTTGCTATTTAAGTTAGGCGAGAAATTTAGATCAATTGAAATTTTAAAATTCCGCGAAATTTTGAAATTTTTAAAATCTACGATTTCGCAAAATTTGAAAATAGGATCATCGAGAAATTCTATCTAGCGTCGCTCTTATAGAATTTTCGCGGTAGAATTTTTCGCCTTTCGTTTACAGCGCGCAGAAGGTTTATAGATAGCACTTTTATGGCGCTCTGAAGGGCGGTGGAAATTCCTGTGCTCGCTATTAGGGCATCTATGTGGGAGCGGCGATAAATTTTTGCCCTATATGGGGATTGAGAGCGTCGCAAGCGGCAGCATGTTTGAAATTTCCGGCACGCAGCATCGCAGGGCGGAATTTATTAACCCATACTTTGGCTTAGTTATTTTTCTCAGCCTCTTCGTTTTCTTGCGGCTGCGAGACTGCTTTTTTGATCGCTTTTACGAGCGAAACTCTTGTGCCATCCATTCGCAGCACTTCATAGTCGCAGTTTTCATCGCTTATTTTATCGCCGATTTCAGGTAGGCTGCCGAAGAGATTAAAGACGTAGCCGCCGATCGTTAGCTGCTCGGTCTCTTCGTCGAAGTCAATGCCCATCACTTCCTCGACGCCTTCGATCTCGAAGCGGCCTCTAAACTCAAAGGTATTCTCGTCGATACGTTTAAAATTTTGTGCATTCGCGTCGTGTTCATCGTTGATGTCGCCAAAAATTTCTTCTATTATATCTTCCATCGTCAAAAATCCCGCCGTGCCGCCGTATTCGTCGATGACGAGCGCTGCAAAAATGCGCTGCTTATTCATCATCGGTAAAATTTTAGAGATCGGGCTGTTTTCAGGCACGATGATGAGCTTGCGCACGATTTTATCGAAGCTTTTATCTCCCTTTTGTTGGATGATGTCGCGGATGTGGATGAGGCCTAGGACGTTGTCTTTGCTGCCGTCGATATATGGGAAGCGCGTAAATTTCGACTGCAAGACGGTTGCGTAGTTTTCGTCGTAGCTTTTTTGCTTATTTAGGCAAACTAGATCGCGGCGCGGCGTCATTATCTCTTTGGCGACGGTGTCGCTGAAATCGACGGCATTTTTGATGATCTCGGTCTCTAGGCTATCGAGCACGCCGCCTTTTAGGCTCTCGCTCGCGATGATTTTGATCTCTTCGTCAGAAAGCGCGAGCTCGCTCTCTTTGGCGGGCTTTACGCCGATGATTTTAAGTGAGACGGCAGCGATGAAGTCAAATGCCTTGATGATCGGAAAAAACATAATCCAAAAAATATGAAGCGGTCTGGAGATAAAAAGCACGATCTTCTCGGTTTTAGCAATAGCGATGGATTTTGGCACCAGCTCGCCGAGCACGACGTGAAATAACGTAACGAGCGTAAAAGATATGACGAAGGCGATCGTATGTGCCGCCGCTCCGCTGCCTATGCCGATGGATCTTAGCGGCAGCTCGATCAGTCTCGATACCGCGGGCTCACCGATCCAGCCGAGGGCGAGCGAGCTTATCGTAATGCCTAGCTGAGTGGCGCTGAGATAGGTGTCTAGTGAGTTTGAAATTTTAAAAGCGAGCTTTGCGTTTGGAATTTTATCCTTGATAAGCTCTTCGAGGCGAGACTTTCTTACTTTGACGATTGAGAATTCCGAAAGAACAAAAAAAGCATTCATAAAGATGAATACAAAAGCTAAAACTAACATTAAAACTGAACTGTCCGTGTCCAAATTTCTTATCCTTTGAAATTTAAAAATAAATATTTATGATTATATCTAAAAACGCTTTAAAATCCAAAAGGCGCGGAAAATACCTCGCGCCCGCTCGTAGAATTTTGCGGTAATTTAAAATTTCTCGCCACGACAGGCTTTTGTCGCGGCTAGATTTTATCGCAATAGAGCTTGCTCGCGGCGGCGGATAATCCTAGCGCCGTGCGCAAGTCCATTAAGAAATTTAAATGCGACGATAAAACCTACTACTTAAAAAACCTCAGCGCGCAAACTCTAGCAAAATTTTGAATCGCAAGACTATCTATTTCTTGTGGCAGCCTCGTAAAGCGGCAAGACTTTTGGCATTACCTCTTTTAGATCGGCGATGCGATCGTCGTTTGAAGGGTGCGTGGACATAAATTTAAGCGGATGGCTCTCGTTTAGCTTATTCATCTTCTCCCAGACGTTTATAGCCGCCCTTGGATCGTATCCTGCGCGCGCCATCAGCTCGACGCCCATCAAATCAGCCTCCGTCTCATGCGTGCGCGAAAACGGCAGCGTGAATGTGTATTGAGCCGCCATGTTCAAAGCCGCCGAGCCCAGATCCCCAAGCCCTGCTGCGGAGCTTGCTACAGCGATACCGACATCTTTCATCTGTTCAGTCGAGGCTCGCTCTCGGCTGTGTTCGCGCAGTGCGTGCGACATTTCGTGCCCCAAAATAGCAGCCAGCTCGGCATCGGTAAGCTTAAGCTTTTCGATGATGCCCGTATATACGACGATGCGACCGCCAGGCATACACCAAGCATTGATCGTAGGGTCGTTGATGACGTTTACCTGCCAGTTCCATTTCAGTGCATCTTTGCGAAATGCGCCAACTTGGGCGATTAGGCGCTTCGAGATGCCTCTGACGCGATCAGTTAGCTTTTTATCGGTATTTAGGACATGTTTGGCGTTTGCTTGGGCGGTAATCTGCCTGTAGGCAAGCGCGGCACTTTGATCCATTTCAGCTTCGCTTACGGTGATGAATTGCGAGCGGTCGATGCCTACGGCGCCGCCTTGCGTGGTGCTCGCGCAGCCGGTAAAAATCATCATCGCAGCAAAGGATATTAAAAGAGCTAATTTTTTCATCTTTTCTCCTTAAAATTTTGCGGCGATTTTAGCGAAATTTGATTAAATTTTTAGAATTTTATTTTGGATTGCCGGATTTTGCAGGCGCGATCTATTTGGAATTTGCCGTGAAATTTAAAGACGGCCGTCGCCTTTAAAATAGGATTGGGCTTTGTAATTTAGCGATAAAATTTAGCGGTGATTTCGCAGAATTTTATCGCGAAATAAACGAGGCGTTGCCATGCAAAAACAGGTGAGTTTTAATCCAAGCGCGGTGCTGTATAAATACGGCGCCTCTGCGCCTAAATAGAGCGGGGGCGGTTTCAAATTTATGCTACGTAGGCTACGATAAGTCTAGCGGAATTTTATTTGCACTAAGTGCTCGGTTTGGGCGGATAAGAGCAATTTGAAATTTGCGCAATCAAATCGTGCGATAAAATGGGTTCGGATGTCACTATGATTTGAGATGAGCCGCGCTAATCTTTGCAACGCAAAATTCTAATTGTTAGCTTAGCGGTATCCCTTCACATTGCATCTTGCACTGCAATGAAATTTCGTTGTGGGAATTGAAATGATCGCAGAAATGTCAAATGCCGTAGGTACTTTTTCGTAGAATTTATCTCGCGAAATTTCATTTGCGCGCGTCGGGATAAAATTTCAAACCGCAAATCGTGCTATATCACTTTAGGGCGGAATTTTAAATTTTATGCGTTTAGAATTTTAAAATTCTGCTACGCAAATTTACGCGATGAAATTTCGAGCTTAAAATTCCGCGTCGCCTTTGGAATTTTATATGTGCCGCGCCGGCGATAAAATTTTGCGCTTTAAATTTTATCACTGCGGCAAGATTTGGTTGGACCGGGGTCTCGCATCGCTGTAGGATTTTTGGCGGCACGGAATTTTGCAGCGCGCATCTAAATTTAGCTATGCAAAATTCGTAAAATTCTTTATCAGTATGGAATTTTATATCGCCGTTAAAGCGCATAAAGAATTCCGCACAAGCCTCGCAAACTCTAACGAAAGCTCCATTATTTGGAGCGCGCGAGCTTTAAGGCATGCTAGTAAATTTTGCAGCGCAAAGTAGCGAGCGCCGAGTGTTTGCCGCTAGGGATTTCACACCTGTGGCGCCCATTTAGTCCTTTTTGGATTTTAGCTTGGCGATCGTTTCTTTTGCGGCCTCGTAAGCCTTGGCGCTCATCTCGCGTGCCCTTTCGCTTACGTTTTTGGCGACGTCGGAGCTTTTTAACTCGGCAAATTTTTGGCTCATCTTCTTTTCAAACTCGCTAAGCTCTTTTTTGATTGCATCCAGTTTCTCGTCCAGATCGAGGTTTTCGATGATTTTGGCGCTTTTTTGGCTCAGCTCTTGAGTGATTTCGCGCGCTTTGGCGCTCGCCTTTTTCGCGCGCTCGCCAAGCTCGATCTCGCCGATTTTGGCGCTTAGTTGCTCGGCAAGATCGCTTGAAATTTTTCTAAATTTAGCCAAATAGCCTCCGAATTCTTCATCGGCGATCTTGGCGATCTCGCTTTTAGCGGGCTCCTCCGAGCTTGCGACCGCGTCGCTTAGCACGGCGCTAAATAGCTCGCTCATCTGCGAAATTTGAAGTCTTTCGTTCTCTAGGCTCTGTGCGTCGCTTGCTGGCGAGAAACTTAGCTCGTCGCGGTATCTCTCGGCGGCTTTGTTTATGCCGTCGTAGCAGCCTAAAATCGCGCCTCTAATCAGCGCAGAGGCGGTATTTTTGCTCTCGTTTGCGACGAAAATCGCGCGATTTATGATGATTTTTGAAATTTCTTTAGTGCGGAATTTCGTAAATTCTCCGTCGCAGATAGCCGAAAATGCGATGTTTTTCGCCGTTTCGTGCGCGGTATCCTCGATGTCGGTTCCGCTTTCGAGCACGCTTATGAAGGCCAGTTCGCTTGCTTCTTTTAGCACGTCCGCAAGCGGAAGTTTGCTCGCGATCGCTCGCTGTAGCGCCGAGCCTATGCGCTCTTTTAGCTCTGTTTCACTTGCGTTTTGCAGCGCGGTATCCAGATCATCGTAGCTGCGCAAAACAAGTGCCTTAATAGCCTTTTGCTTACAAGCTATCTTTTTGCGCAGATCGTCGTAGTCGTAGATGAGCTTGTAAAGAGCCTGCTCGTCCTCGTCGCACAGCGCCTTTTTAACGCCGTTAAGTAGGGCTTCTGCCGTCTCATCGCTAAGCGAGCCCGCGTCTTTTAACTCGGCTGCGAAGTCTAGGATTAATTGCGTGCTTTTGGCGCTTTTACTCTCGTCGTCAAGCTCACACAAAGCCTTCGTGGCTTCTTGCAAGGCGAGCTCTTGCACATATGAGGCTAGCTCGGCTTGTGAAATTTGCGCGAGATCGGCGCCGAATTTTTTGATTATTGCTTCTTTCATTTCATCTCCTGTCACAATACATATTTAAAGTGAACTTTTAAGCGCTCGAAAATTTCGTTTCGATGCAAGTCGTCTTTAACGAAAACGCTTACGTTGAAGCTCATATATTTGCCGCCGTTTGAAAAGCGCGAAAAGTCTATTTTGTAATTTTCGCCCTTTAAAATTTCATCGATCTGCTCGCGCTTTTGGGTAGTCGCGTCTAGGACTACTTTATATTCCCAAAAGAGTGGATAGTCGATTTTTGGCTTTTCAGCCCCTAATATACACGCCACTCTTGCCCCCCTCTTTGCGCTGCAGCACGACATCGGTAATCTGCATCGATTTATCTATCGCTTTTAGCATATCATAAATCGTCAGCAGCCCCACGCTCACGCCCGTTAGTGCCTCCATCTCGACGCCCGTTTTGCCCGTGATTTTTACAGTTACAAAAAGCTTAAACGCGCATTCGCTCGCAAGCTCCTCAATATCCGTTTTAATCGAAGTAATCGTAAGCGGATGGGTCATTGGTATTAGCTCGCTCGTCTTTTTAGCGCCCATTATCGCGGCAATGACGGCGGTTTGAAGTACGGGGCCTTTTTTGGCCGTATTTTGCTTGACGGCGGCAAATGCCTCCGCACTCATTCGTATGATACCGCTAGCGGTGGCTACGCGCTCGCTCTCGTCCTTGGCGCCGACATCTACCATGCGCGGCATATTGTTTTCGTCGATATGTGTAAGCATAAAATTCCTTGCAGTTTTTGGCGGGATTATAGCAGAATTTCGGGCATAAAAAAAGCCCGAGCTTTTACGCCCGGGCTTCATACAAAAAGGAGGTTTTATCTTGTCGGACAAGGACGATTATACTACCTAAACAGTAAATAGAAATAAAATATATCCTTTTTAGGCGAACTCTTTCGCGCTTAATTTATAGCCGTTTTTAAAATTTAATGGCATGCTATGGTGCGCTGTGCGGGCATTTAAATGGGTGTCGAAATGAAACGGAGCCAAAAAGCGATTAAATTTAAAGCGGACGTTAAAGAGCAAAGATAAAATTAAAGCAGAGTTTTTGGTTATTTTGGCTCAGTATAGACGCTCAAAAGAGCGGAGCAGGGCGCTCTGCCGAGGCAGCATAAATAAAATGCTACAAAGAAGCGGCTTAAATTTAATGCCGTCTAGTTATAAATTTAAGCTCGTTTTGCCTAAGTCCAAGGCATCGCGCGCAACGTAGCATAAATTTAAACCCTTCACGCGAGCGTTAAACGGCGTAGGCGCGGATTAAAATAGCGCGCGCAAATTTAAATATCGTCGCGCAAAATCCGGCCTGCGTTTGAAATTTAGCTCGTTTAAATTTTAAACGTTTTTAGCAGGCTGCCTAAGCTTAACCCCTTATCTTCGCCGTTTGCGCCGCCTCCTAAAAGATCGCCCAAAAAGCTACTTGCGTCGTTGATATCGATTTTGCCGTCGCCGTTTACGTCGAGCTTGGCGCTTGCGATTTTGCCGATCAGCGCGCTAAAATCCACGCCTTTGCTATCAACGGCGTTTGCTTGTATATCCTCGCCGCCGCCCAAAAGTCCGCCCAGCATCGAGCCTAGCGAGCTGGATCCGCCGCTTTCGTTTTTGCTTAAAAAATTTGAGCTGATGCCCGCAATTATCGCATTTATCTGGTCGTCGGGCAGATCCACGCCTAGAAATTTTTCGATAAAAGCGACCGGACCGCTTTGAAATTCTCTTAAATTTTTATCGTCGCTTTTGAGAGCAGAGACCATATTTACAAGTCCGTTTATATCCATTTATTACGCCTCCTTGATCTTGGCTTTCGGAGCCTGTTTTACAATAAGCTCTATTACTTTTAGAGCGTCCGCTTTGGCTTCAAAATCCTTGCTAACGGCGATGATCTGTCCGTTGCTGGCCGTTAGGCGGAAGCGAACCTTGTCTGCTTTATCGGTGTAAAGCTCAAATTTCGGATTGTTTAGCTTTTCGCCGCCCGCGATTTGATCCTCGATCTTATTTAGCGCGGCGTTTTTTGCGACGCTTTCGATGCCGTTTTTGCAAGCGGCCTTGCTCGTGTAAACCTCCGAAGTGCATAGCACATGCCCGTCATAAAGTAGATCGAATTTGCAGCCGTCCTTGGCGTCTTTGATTAAAAACTCAGCCATTTTTCATCCTTTCGTAAAAGATATCGTTATTTTAGCTAAAATTTTAATAAATATTTTTAATAGGCGCGGAATTTTCTGCTAAAATTGCGCACAAATTTCATTTACAAAGGATCATAATGATAAAGGCTATACGTTTTAGCTTGATTTTCGCCGCTACTTTAGGATTCGGCGCGGATGAGAGCGATGCATTATTTAAGGACATAAGGACGCGTCTGGGCTGCAATCTAGCCGCACAGGACTGCGAGACTAACGCGGGCGGGCAGAAGGCGCTCTTTAGCGTGGCGCGCCATCCGATCGAAGCGGGAGCAAACGAGCTAAGAATAAGCGGAATTTCGCGTGAGCTGAAAAATCCGAGCGTTAAAATTTCGGGCGTGAGTATGAATATGGGCAATGCGGAATTCCCGCTAAAGCGCAGTGCAGACGGCTATGAAGCGACGCTTGACGTTGCAGTATGCACGCACGCCGTAATGCGCTACAAACTTGAAATTTACGAGGATGGCGAGCCTAGCGGGCTTTTTGTGTATTTTGATCTACGAAAGCGCGCTACAGATCGAGACCGCGGCGAAGATATCCACTTGCATCACCACGAGCATTAGACGCGCCCCGTTTGTGCGCGGGGTAAAATTTACGCTTCTTTGAGACGTCTGCTAAAATTTACATGCTGCTCGGAGAAAATTTTATAAATTTTAAAGCGCCGCTCGCGATAAATTTTTATTCGGCTTTCAAGTGGTGCCTATCGTGGGCAGATACGGGTGCCTAAACGAATACGCGAATAGCCGTAGTGATCTAGGCGCGCTTCATTAGGGCGTTTACAAAAATGCCTTTATAAGCGCGCGGCTATTTGCCGCGCATTCGCCGCATGTGTTTCGTAACCGCTACCGCAGCACATCAAATTTAGCCCCTCGCCGCCTTTAAATTTTAAAATTTTTAAAATTCGCTTGCGTTTCATACACCCAAGCTACGCGGAATTTTGAAATTCCTTGTATAATCTGAAATAAATTTTAAATCTAAGGAAAGCCATGCAAATATTAAGACAAAAGCACTTTAGCGGCGAGCGCGCGCTGTTCGGCGCAAAAGATCTGCGGATCGAAAATTCCGTCTTCGGCGAGGGTGAGTCACCGCTAAAACACAGCGCAAATATCGTCGCGCAAAACTGTAAATTTGAGTGGAAATATCCGTTTTGGTATGCTGAAAATATCCGCGCGCAGGACTGCTTATTCGACGAGGTCGCGCGCGCAGGGATCTGGTATAGCCGCGGTGTGGTACTAAAAGACTGCCTCTACGGCGCGCCCAAGGGGCTTCGCCGCGTAAAAGACGCCGCGTTGCAAAACGTAGAATTTCATGATGCGCAAGAGACCTTGTGGCACTGCAGCGACGTCACGCTAAAAAATGTCACCGCAAAGGGCGCGTATTTCGGGCTTGATTGCGAAAACTTAAGCATAGAAAATCTATCGCTCTTCGGGGATTACTGCTTCGACGGCTGCAGAAACGTAACGATCAAAAACTCCAAACTCCTATCCAAGGACGCGTTTTGGAACTGCGAAAATATCGTGGTCGAGGACTGCTTCATCGCGGGCGAATACTTCGGCTGGAATTCCAAAAATGTAACGCTGCGAAACTGCAAGATAGAGAGCCTGCAGGGCTTTTGCTATATGCAAAACCTGCGCTTGCAAGACTGCGAGCTTATAAATACGACGCTAGCGTTTGAATACAGCGATGTCCGTGCCGAGATAAAAGGTGCGATCGATAGCGTCAAAAATCCAAGCAGCGGGCTAATCCGCGCAGCAAGCATCGGCGAGCTGATCCTAGACGGCGCAACGGACGCGTCTAAAACTGAAATCATTACTGAATTAAGGGCGTAAGATGGGACTTTTTGATTTTATAAGCGGCAAGGAGAAATATGATTTCGACACTCTGCCAAACCGCCGCGGCACGAAGTCGCTTAAATGGGACGTAGGCGAGAACGAGCTTCCGATGTGGGTCGCGGATATGGACTTTGCCGTAGCGCCCGAGATCATCGAGGCTCTGCAAAAGCGGCTAAATGAGCGAGTTTTGGGCTATTCGATTATCGATGATGAGTGGCGCAGCGCGTATCAAGGCTGGTGGCTTGCACGTCACGATTATGAAATCCAAAAGGAGTGGCTGATCTATGCCGGCGGCACGCTGCCTGCGATTGATTCGATCATCCGCAAGCTCACTTCGCCCGCCGAAAACGTTCTACTGATGAGCCCCGTTTATAACTGCTTTTACTACTGCATCAAAAACGCCGCCCGCGTGCCGTTGCAAAACGAGCTTGCCTACGCCGGCGGCGATTATAGCGTCGATTGGGCGGATCTACAGGCTAAGCTAGCCGATCCGCAGACGACGCTTTTTATCCTTTGCAACCCGCACAATCCGGTCGGTCGCACCTTTAGCAGGGACGATCTTGCCCGCATTGGCGAGCTGTGTGAGAAGCACGGCGTGACGGTGCTTAGCGATGAAGTGCATTGCGATCTGACCGAGCCGGGCGTGCGTTACACGCCATTTGCTGCGGCAAGTAAAATTTGCGAGAGGATCTCGGCCAGCATAATCGCGCCAACCAAGGCGTTTAACATCGCGGGGCTGCAAAGCGCGGCGGTCTTTGCCGCGGATAAGCGCTTGCGTCATAAAATTTCGAAGGCGCTAAATTCCGACGACATCGCCGAGCCGAATTTTTTTGGCGTCCAGGGCGCGATCGCTGCATTTACTAAGGGTGCGCCGTGGTTGGACGCGCTGCGCGAATACCTCAGCGAAAATCGTAAATTCGCGGCGGAATTTATCGCGCGTGAGCTTCCACAGGTGCATGTCGTGCCGCAAGACGCGACCTATCTGATGTGGCTCGACGCGGGCGCTTACACGCAGGATAGCACGGAGCTTGCGCGCTTCATCCGCGAAAAAACGGGGCTGTATCTCTCCTGCGGCGCGCAATACGGCAAGGGCGGCGAGAAATTTTTGCGCCTAAATATCGCGACCTCTAGGGCGCTGCTAAAAGACGGGCTAGGGCGGCTGAAAGAGGCGCTAAAGATTTGCCCGCATTAAACGAACTGCGGCGCGGCAAGGACGAAATTTAAAATTTTACAGCGGCCAAATTTAAAGCAGCGGAGTAAATTTTAAAATTTTGCGGCAGAGCGCGAGTTTTGCGCTAAATTTAGCGACGATCAGGCGGCGGCGTGCGAGCGTTTCAATTTAGCGCGCGACAAATAAACCGGCGCTTAAATGCGTTACAAAAGGCGGATTATGGATAGAAACGGCGATCTGGAGGAGCTTTACCTGCTTGAAAAACGGCGCGAAAAGCTCGCACGCATTAGCAAGCTCGTCTCATTTTTGATAACCCTGTTGCTAGTCGGGCTCTATGTATTTTTGAATACCAGGGCAGAGCCCGTCTCGTTTGATACAAACTGGCTCGTAGTCGCGCTTTTCATCATCTTCCCGGTTTTAAACGGACTGCTTTACCGTCTATTTTGCAGCTTGAGCTCTAGCAAAAACGAGGGCGCGCAGCGCGCAAATTTTGATAAATTTAGCGGCTTTGATACGGCGCAAGACAGCAGGGGTGCGCTAGGGCAGGGCGCGGCGCAAGATGGTCAAATTTTAAGCGCTGATGCGAAAGAGAGGCAGGTATTAAAAGCCGAAGCGGGCGAGGGTAGAGGCTTTAAAGACAGCAATAGCCGCATGAGCGCTATTTACGGGAGGTTTGAGCCCAAAGCCGCCGAAGAAGAGGGCGGGAGCGAAAAAGACGGAGTAGTCGGGTCAAAATTTAACTTTCTAGCCGATCTACAGAGCCTAGAGGATGAGCGCGCGGCGCTGCAAAAAGCGGTGAAAAAGGCCGGTCTAATCGCCGCTGCCGTAGGGACCGGCGTGGGCGCGCTGGTGGCGCGCTTTTGGGACGAAGCGGCGGCCGGCGTATTTTTCGGCATCTCCGTTTACGGCGTCGTGAGCGCTCTTTTGACGGCGAGTAAAAGACGGAATTTCAGATCAAATTTTAAAAGCAGGATCGTCGCGAGCATCGCAAAAAGCTTCGGACTTAGCTACGATGAAAGTGACGGGCTGGGGACGGACAAGTTTTTTGAAATTTACGACTGCTACATAAACGAGCAATCGAGCGAGGATATGATGAGCGGGGAAGTGCAGGGCGTGCGCGTTAGATTTAGCGACTTTTATGCTGCCGAAAAGGTGCGCACCAAAAACGGCACTCGCACCGACGTAAAATTCCACGGAGTGCTTTTCGTCGCGGATTTTCACAAAAGGCTTAACTGCGAGGTGCGGGTGTGCCACAAAAACTCGCGAAATCTGCGCAAATACGGGCAGCGAGCGAATATGGACGACGTGAAATTTGAGGAATTTTTCGACGTCTATACGACCGATCAGGTAGGCGCGAGATACGCCCTAACGCCGCTTTTGATGCAGCGACTGACGGAGGTTTATCTAAGACTGGGCTCGCAGATAAACGCGGTGCTAAGGGAGGATAAAATTTACGTGGCGATCGAGACCTGGCGCGATAATTTCGAGCCTAGAATCGACTGCTCGCTAAAGCAGGATGCCACGATAGCGCTTTACGTAGATGAGATCGGCGCGCTTGTGGGTATCGTGAGCGAGCTAAATTTGAACCGCAAAATTTGGAGCGAATGAGGCGGGCGGCGGCGCGGTGGAGTATGGCGGAGGCGGCGGGCTGCATACGGCTCTGGCGATACACAGATATGTAGACAAAGTGCGCGGGATCGTAGGTTTAGCGGCACAGATGCGCTGTATAGCTGAGCGTGGAAATGGATGCGTTGCGCGGATTGTGCGTTTAGGTGGACATGTGATCGCTCCTTCGCGCGAGCCAATCGAAAGATAGAATGCACGCGGGAGGCGTTCGTATAAGATTTTGCAGGCTGCATGAGCCGCTAAATTTTTAAATTCCCGATCCGTTTAGCGAGCGGGCACTTGCGATTTACCATCGTTCGTGCGGCATAAATTTTACCGCACGAGCAGTTTGCATTAGAATTCTACTATCACTTGAAATTTTACGCCGCCGTGCGCGACTTAAATTTTGCCGCGACGATCCGCGCTAAGCTGCATTTTGGCTCAGCTAAATTTGTCGTGCGGAAGCAAAACTTTGCCGCTAGATCGATAAATTTAGCTAGCTTATAAAAGTGCTCGCCTCCTATGAGCGTTTATAGACGCCGTTTCTGTAAAGCTACAACGCCTCGTCGCTGCGAGCTTGCGGGGCTTAGTAAAATCGCTCCGCTAAGCTAGACGGCGAATCTAAATTTATAACTTCCCGCCCTCGATTACGACATCATCAGCCTTGATGTCGTCGCCGTAAATGGGCGCTAGCGTCGCATCGTAGTCGGCGTGGAAAAATTTCTCGTCCGCGAGTTTTACGATTAGATCGTCAAGCCATTTGCGAAGCTCGTCGTTACCCTTTTTGACCGCAGGCGCGATGACGTCCTGATCGCCCAGCGAGCGGATACCTACCTTAAAGCCCGGGTTTGACTTAGTCCATGCGAATAAAAGCGTATTATCATGCGCGATCGCATCGCCCCTGCCGTCCAGCATCGCACCGAAAGTCTCGGTATTTTGGTCAAATTTTAAAAGCTTGATCTCGGGATGGTTTTTCGTAAAATACAGATCCGCGGTTGTGCCTTTGTTGATTAAAAGCGTTTTGTCTTTAAGCTGCGAAATGTCAGTGATATCGCCATTCGGGCTTGCAACGCCGAGGGCTACCTTCATATACGGCAGTGCGAAATCCACGACCTCTTTGCGCTCCGGCGTGACGGTAAAATTTGCAAGCGTGATGTCGACCTTATCCGACGCCAAAAATTCTGCGCGATTGGCGGCCTCTACGAGCACGAACTGAACCTTGCTCTCATCGCCTAAAAGCTCTTTTGCGATACGTTTTGCAAAATACACGTCATATCCCGCGTTTTTACCCGTCTCGTCGATATAACCAAACGGCGGCTTGTCGCCGAAAACCGCGATCCTTACTACGCCGCGCTTTTTAATCCCGTCGATATAACTTTGCGGCGTGGCGGAACCTTGCGCGGAATTTGAAGAGCCTTTGCCCTCGTCGTTGCAGCCTGCGAAAAATAACGCACCTAAGATAAAAAACGTGCTTAGCGTTTTTTTCATCTTTTCTCCTTTATTAAAATTTATTTTTTAAATTCGAACATATTTAGAAATTTCTTCGCACGCTCGCTCTTCGGAGCGGTAAAGAACGCCTCCGGCTCGTTAATCTCGACGATGCTTCCATCGTCCATAAAAACTATGCGATCGGCTACGGCGCGCGCAAAGCCCATCTCGTGCGTTACGATTAGCATCGTCTGCCCCTCTTTGGCGAGATTTAGCATTACGTCGAGCACCTCGCGCACAATCTCGGGATCAAGTGCCGCGGTAACCTCGTCAAAAAGCATGATCTTGGGCTTCATCGCAAGGCTTCGTACGATTGCGATACGCTGCTTTTGCCCGCCGCTAAGCTCTTTGGGGTAGGAGTTCTCCTTATCCGCAAGACCTACGATCTTTAGCCATTCGCGTGCTAGAGTTATCGCTTCCTCTTTCGGGACGTTTTGTACCTTCATCGGGCCTAAGATTATGTTGTGCAGCACATTTAAGTGATCGAAAAGTTCGTAGCTTTGAAAGACCATACCGATCTTTTGTCTGATCCTACGCCACTCTTTGAAATTTTGATCGATCCGCTCGCCCTCGATTATAAAATTTCCGCTTTGTACCGGCTCTAACCCGTTGATCGTGCGAAGTAGGGTGCTTTTGCCGCAGCCGCTGGGGCCCAGGATCACTACGACTTCGCCCTGCGCGACGCTAAGACTGACGTCTTTTAACGCGTGCAGCTCGCCGTAAAATTTATTAACTTTGTCGATTTTTAGAATTTCCATCAGTTCCACCTGTTTTCTAGTTTTTTCGAAAGCGCCGAGATCGGGTAGCAGATCAAAAAATATACGAAAAATATCGCTCCGTAGATGATTAGCGGCGCGTAATTGTCGCGGAAGACATTCACTTCGATTATCTGCTGTCCGACCTTGACGAGCTCGATGACGCCGATGAGTACGGCGATCGAGGTTGTTTTTATCATCCTGCTGAATAAATTTATCGTTGCGGGCACTAGGCGCCTCATTGCAAGCGGCAGGATCACGTAGAGATAAATTTGCGATCTGCTAAATGCGAGCGCTTCGGCGCTTTCGAACTGATGCTTGGGTATGCTAAGCACGGCGCCGCGCACCAGATCCATCATCTCAAAAACGCCCCAGACGCTAAAGACGATGATCGAAGCCGCGATATTTGAGATGTGGATGCCAAATGCCTTGCTCGCGCCGAAATATACGATAAATAGCCAAACGATAGGCGGCATGATGCGCACGATCTCTAGGCAAATTTTAAGCGGGATGTATAAGGCTCTGCGCCCGGAGGCCATTAAAATTCCAAGTACCAAGCCTAGAGCGAGCGAAACCGCGATCGAAATGAGCGCGATTTGCAGCGTGATCCCGAGCCCGCCAAGAAGCCTGATTAAATTTTCGCCGCTTAAGAGTTCCATCGCTAGCCTCTCATATACGCAAGGCGCTTTTCAAGCAGCGTAAGCGCTAGCGAAAGCGGCAGGATTATGATCAGATACGAAACGCTTAACATAAACAGCGCCTCGTTCGTCTTGTAATACAGCCCGATCACGTCCTTTGCGGCATAAACGAGATCGGCGAGCGCTACGATGCTAACGATCGAGGTTTCTTTAAGCAGAAAGATTATGTTTGCGCTGATAGAGGGCAGGGCGATCGCAAAGGCGCGCGGCAGCACGACGTAAAAGACTATCTGTGCTTCGCTAAGACCTAGGCTCATCGCACTTTCGATCTGGGATTTTTTTATCGCCTCAAAACCGAGCCTAAAGCTCTCGCTCATATAGCTTCCGCCCAAAAACGCAAGCCCCACGATCGCGCAGGTAAAGCCTGAAATTTGAACGCCCAGCTTCGGCAGGCCGTAGTATAGAAAAAATAGCTGAATTAAAAGCGGAGTATTGCGCGATAGCTCGATATATGCGCTCACGAGCGGGCTTAACAGCGGCAATCTTTTATATTTTATCAGCGTGCAGATAAAACCGATGATGATGGATAGTAAAATCCCGTAAAATGCGAGCTTTAGCGTTAAAATTCCCGCCTTTACGAACATCGGGCTAAATTTAGCTATAAAATCAAAATCCATAAAATCTTCTTTCCGTAAAATATGCGTATTATACAGATAACTGATTAAAATAGTATTAAATTAGAATTTTTTTATAAAAATTCCGAAAATTTAGGAGTTTAAAAATATATCTTATAAATATATTTAGTCCGAGCAGATACCCGGACTATAGAATTTTGACGGAATTTTACGAGTAAAAAATATACGCGTAGCCCGAGACCAAAATTGCAGAAACCACGGCCAAAATTCCACCGCTTCGCACCATCTCTATCTGACGGATACGTCCCGTGCCGAAAACCAAAGCATTCGGCGGCGTCGCTACTGGCATTACGAAAGCGCAGCTCGCGCCTACGCCGATGATAATCGTAAGAGTTTCTTTCGGTAGCCCCATCTGAGCCGCTACTCCCGCAAATACGGGCACTAAAAGCGCAGCAGAGGCGGTATTGCTGGTAAATTCCGTTAAGCAGATAATAAAGATCGCCGTTACAAGCAGTATGACGTAAGTAGGCGCTCTGCCGAAAGTGTGCGCGACTAGATCACCAAGCACCTTAGAAGCTCCGGAATCGCCTAAAACCGCACTTAGCGTAAGTCCGCCGCCAAAAAGCAGCAGCACGCCCCACTCGGTGTTTTCGGCGATGTCATGCCATTTAGCAAGCCCTAGTATGACGATTACGACTGCCGAGCAGATGGCGACGTAAGCATCATCCACTTTAAAGCCCACAAGGGCTGAAATTTGCTTTGAAAATATCCAGCCAAGCGCTGTTAGAGCAAATACGACGATCGTAATAATGCGCTCGCGCGTCCAAGGGATATGCTCCAGATTCATCTCTATTTTATGACTTAAATTCGGCTTGAAAATTATATAAAGCACCATAAGCATTATCGGCAGCATCACGCACATTAGCGGCAAACCTACCTTCATCCAGTCCGCGAAGCTGTAGTGCAAGGCTTGAGCCACGATTAAATTTGGCGGAGATCCCACGAGCGTGCCCAGACCTCCGATGCTTGCAGAATACGCGATGCCTAAAAGCAAAAACACGAGCGTGCCGCGATCTTTGCTCTCGTCCATATTAGCACAAATTCCAAGCGCGATCGGAAGCATCATCGCAGCAGTTGCGGTGTTTGAAACCCACATCGAAAGGATCGCCGTAGCAAGGCAGATCAAAATCGCAGCTACACCCAAGCGACCGCCTGCGCGGGTGATTAGCCACATCGCGATCTTTTTGTCTAGCTTTTGCATATGCAGAGCCGTTGCCAGAGCAAAACCGCCGAAAAAGGTAAAGATCGTAGGGTTTGCAAAATTTGCAAGCGTGCTTTTGATGGTGGCAGCCGTGAAAGTGCCGTCCTTAGCGAATTTACCAAGCCCTATAGCTACCGCAAGCACCGGCACCATAAGCGCGGTTACCGTGATATGCACGGCCTCTGTAAGCCACATAATCGCGATAAAAGCAAGTAGTGCAAGGCCTTTTTTGACATTGGGCTCAAATGGTAACGCGGCATATAGAGCAAAGCCCACTGCAGCGGCAATCGCCATAATAATTACTCCGCGCTTAGGAAATGGCACGGTGTCGGTGAGCCTGTCTAAACCCAGCTCGTCTACGTCTGAGTCCAGTGGTCCTTGCAAGCGGGAGTTACGTAACTCCACTTTGTGTTCTTCCATAGATACTCCTTTTTTGGATTTGGCTTATGATACAAAAATGAGACGGGAATTTTATAAATTCCAAATCAAATCGTCTTAAATTTTTAAAAGTGCAGTTACTATCGGTAACACGGCACTTATCTCGTGTGTAAATTTTAAATTATACATAAAAACGAACAACTAAATAGGCGATTTAAATTTCATCACAGATTATTTTTTAATGGTGTCCGGTGTTTAAATTTGCTAGCTGTTCACGGGGCGGCGACGTAGAATTTCGTCGAATTCCGTGCTGGCAATCGAGATAGAATTCTGTCCTTAGCAAGCGAGATAAAATTTTATCCAAGGCGAGTGAGATAAAATTCTGCGTTTTACCTTAAAAATTTATCGAAATTTAAGTGGGGGGGGGGCTATTATAATCAACAAATTTTAAACGGATTTGTAAGCGAATCCGGTGGAGGAGGCTCAAAGATCGTAAGTTATAAAACGGTAAGAGCGGCTGTGGCGAGAAGCCTTGAAATCGTAAATTGTAAGGAGAAAATATGAAAAACAAAATTTTAATCGCGGCATTTGCCGCTGCGGCTTGCGTTAGCGTAGGCTCTAGCGAGGGTTTACTTTTAGGCATCGAGGGGGATTATTCATTTAAATCTAGCATTACTTCTAAGTGGACGGACGAGGATTATTCGGATACAAATAAAGACAGTAAAGGGCAAGCTGCGATAGGTTTTAAAGGCGGCTATGATTTTGACATAGCTAGGGTATACGGTGAGTATATGTATGACTTCAAGACTTCAAAAAGCGGTAGTGATGAATATGGAAATTTCAAGCACGAGTGGAGCAAACATAGCCTGTTAGTAGGTGGGGATTTTACGCCCGAGATTACAAATGGCTTTAAACTTGTAGCGGGCGCATATACGGGAGTTTCATTTTTGAAATACAAAGATTCTTATAACGACTTTGACGGCACTAGCGGCTCCGTATCTAAGACCGCACCGGGTTGGGTCATTGGCGCAAGACTGGGCGGTTTATATAGCTTTGATGAGCATAACGAGATCGAGTTTGGCTACAAGGCGGACTATACGAGATACAAGGCTAGCAAACTAGATGAAGACTTAGATAAAGTATATGAAACCAACCACGGGCTATATCTAGGATATAACTTTAAATTCTAAAAATTCTAACGTGCTAGCGCAGGATGGAGCGAACGAACTCCCGCCCCATCCGTTTTAAATTCCAAATAATTATTAGACGTCAAATCGCAGGATTGTTTAATCCGAAATTTGCTAGCAATTCAGACATAATTATATGATAATCAAGGATGCTGCCGATATTAGACGTCAAATTTTACCCGCTTACGCGTATAAAATTTTAAAATTTTTAAAAATATCATTACCCAAGCTTAATTTCCTATTTTTAGTGCTATCTGCTAAGCGCTTAAATTGATGGAATTTATGAAATTTTACTCAATCTGCTTTTTTCTAAGAATCGTTAAAATCTCAAGTTGAAAAAGCGGAATTTTATTAATGTCTCCATTTGCCACTTTAAATTTGTTTCATAATTGCTTCGGATATCTCACGACCCTTAGCTTGAGCCAACGCAGAAGTGCCATTTTGCTTTATGGAAATCTCGCATTTACATCTTCGGGATTAGCACTTAAATTTTGCGGTAAAATTCTAAAACTACTGCGTCTAAGAATTTTAACGTTTTAAAGCATTAAATTTTTATGATTTTAATGTTAGTCGAAAGCGTAGAATTTTACCTTTATAAATTCGCGGTAAAAGCAGTGACGCCTGTCGTGCGGATTTAGATGCCAGATTTATCCACAAGCGCTACGCTTTTACTAAAATTTTATCTTTATCAAAATTTTAAAATTTCAATCGCTGTTTTTAAAGTGCTTCGGCGCAAACATAAATTTCTAGCCGCTTCGCTACATTTTGTAGGCTGGCTTGGAGCTTTAAAATAGCAAGCCACGTTTCTGCTATTTGCCAAAAACCCTAGCGAAAATCGCGTCTACATTTTTGGTGTAATATCCGTAGTCAAAGCACTCTTTAATCTCGCTTTCGCTTAGCTTTTCTCGTAGCTTTGTATCTGCGAGCAGATTTTGCAAAAACAGGCTATGCCCTTGCTCATCTATAGCTTTTTTGCCCTCTTGCAGATCCGCCCAGACCTTCATTGCATTACGCTGTACAATCTTATAGGCATCCTCTCTGCTAACTCCTCGTTTAGGCAGCTCTAGTAGCACGCGCTGCGAAAACACGAGCCCGCCGGTTAAATTTAGATTTCTCATCATATTTTCGGGATATACGAGCAGTTTTTCGATCAAGCTCGTCAAGCGATTTAGCATAAAATCGGCGGTTATAAAGCCATCAGGGAGGATAAATCGCTCGACCGAGCTATGGCTGATGTCGCGTTCGTGCCATAGCGCTACATCCTCCATCGCGGGTATTGCGAAGCTGCGGATCATACGGCATAGTCCCGTTACGTTTTCGCTAAGCACAGGATTTCGTTTGTGCGGCATCGCGCTAGAGCCCTTTTGACCTGGGCTAAAAAATTCCTCTGCCTCATAAACCTCGGTGCGTTGATAGTGGCGGATTGCGATAGCGATCTTTTCGCAGCTGGAAGCCAGGATCGCAAGTGCGCTCATTACCTGCGCGTAGCGATCGCGCTGGATGACTTGATTGGACGCGGGGGCGGGCTTTAGCCCCAGATATTCGCACACCAGCTCTTCCAGCTCTAGTGGAGCGTGGGCGAAATTCCCCATCGCACCGCTTATTTTGCCGTAGCTGATGACGCTTTTTGCATGTTGCAAAAGCTCTAGCGCGCGATTTATCTCATCATACCAGACTGCAAGCACGAGCCCGAAGGTGATCGGCTCGCCGTGGATACCGTGGCTGCGTCCGACCATCAGCGTCATTTTATGCTTCATGGCTTGAGATTTTATCGCGGCTTTTAAATTTTGCACATCCTCAATGATGAGCTCCATGCTTTCTTTGATTTGTAGAGCGACGGCGGTATCGATGCAGTCACTGCTAGTCATTCCGTAATGCACGAAGCGGCTCTCCTGCCCAAGGCTCTCACTCACGCTCGTTAGAAACGCAATGACGTCGTGCTTGGTGGTCTTTTCGATCTCATCTATCCGCTCGATCCTAAAGCTTGCGTTTTGTAGAATTTTATCTTTATCGCAGTCACTTATTAGACCTAGCTTATTCCACGCCTTAACTGCTGCGAGCTCGACTTTTAGCCACGCGTCGTATTTGGCTTGCAAGCTCCATTTTTCAGACATCTCTTTTCTTGCGTATCTTTCGACCATTTTAGTAGCCTTTCGGTTAGAATTTCTTGTATAATGATGGCAAAAATTATATAAAAATGGGGCTGAAAGTTTAATATGGGTTATGAGAAAAGAAGCTTGGGAAGCTTTGAGGGGCGCAAAATTTACGAAATTCTGCTTAGCCTCGGGTACGATATGAAATCCGCGCAGCGCATCTGTGACAAGCATCGCGTAACCGATGCAGAGGATCAGAATTTGCATAAAAATTCCGTCGCGCACGGAGAAATTTTTTTGATCGATTACAAATGCAAGCCGCGCGGACTGAAGCCGATCTTTGAGTGCGATGCGTTTGCGGCATTTGACAAACCGAGTGGAATTTTAAGCCATCCGAGCGGGCGCAACTCGCCTTATAATATGTATGACGAGATCTGGTCGCTATACGGACAGGACGCGTGCGTGGCGCACAGGCTCGATCTTGAAACCAGCGGAATTCTTATCGTCGCCAAGGATAAAGACGCGGCGCGCGAGCTTAAAGAGTGCTTCGAACAGCGTAGGGTGATGAAAAGCTATCTAGCGCTCGTGCAAGGGGATTTGCAAAGTGCTGCTTGCAATGGCGAGATAGAGAACTGCTATGTGCTAGGTTCGTATGAAATTTGCGGATCAAAATTTGCGGACGATGCTGTGAGTTTACCAGATAACGTGTCGGATCTGCGCGATACACTAGCTCTAAAAGGAGTAGGCAATAAATTTGGATTTAATATCTTGTCTAATAGTGCGAGTAGGGGATTATGGCGCAGCGCTCTATCTGACGACGCGCAGGCTAAATTTAAATCTGGCGCTCCTACTGGCGATGTTGGCAGCGGATCTGAATTTGATGACTTATCCTGCGGCGTGAGCGATAAGCTTAAACCCGCTATCGCGATGAGTAGCGCGGATAACGGACATAAACCTTGCGCCTTATCTGTGGCTAAATCTATGCCGGCTACTTCTATGGGCTACGTAAATTTAAAAAAATTTGAGCCTGCAAAATACGCAAAATTTAGTGAGAAACTGAAATTTTTAAAGGATTTTGAGGGGTTTGTGATTGATGCTTTGATCGCCCCTAGCGACGAGTTTGCCGATCTTAAAATTCGTATGAAAATATCGCGCGACGGAAAAGAGGCGATCACGCTGATACGCCCGCTGCGATATTTCTCGGACATGGACGCTAGCCTGATTGAGTGCTATCCGCTGACGGGTAGGCAGCATCAGATCAGGCTGCATCTATTCGTCGCGGGCGCACCGATACTGGGAGAGCCGCTGTATGGGCTTTCGCGAGAGCAAGCGGAGCGGATATTGGATAAAAAAATGGATGAAACGGAGCGGATCAGAACGACGGGAGCGCCGAGATTGTTGCTGCACGCGAATGCAATTTGCTTCGAACTAGGCGGCGAACGATACGAGATAAAAAGCAAATTCGACGCCGCGAGAGAGTTTTATAATTTCGCGAAAATCGGTAAAATTTGGGTAACTTAATAAAATTTTGAAGCGGCGATGATTATTTTTATGACGAGGATTTTGCTTTTGCTGGTTTTTATAAAATTTTGTACTTACAACGGCATTAATTTATTAATTTCTCATCTATGGTTATTTGAAAATTTTAAGACGATTTTATTTTACGATGGCTATATTGGGAAAAAGCGTTACAGCTATAAAAGCACATAATTCAGCTTGGCTAGACGGTGGATTTCATATATTTATTTTCGGTAGCGAAAATTACGGTAAATTTGAGCTCAGAGCGCATAAATATTGGACGTTTCAAGATAAGTTGGGTGGCAGTATAAAAGATTTTAAATCTGGTGTTGATTCTTTTAAAAAATACAATCAAGAATATAGAATATTTAAAAAAGAATTTGACGAATACGTTAATTTCCTATTTAAGCAAAAGGGTGGGGCGGGAAGCTCTGTTAATTTAGAAAGCTCGGCATTAATAGTAAGCATGGGGAGCAGGTAGTTGCTTCTTTTGGAGAATATTGCAAGAGGGTGCTTCATCTGGAGAATAGTAAAAAACAAGAGCGTACAATAGAGATAACACCACCAAGCAGAGGTATGGGCTTTGGGCTATAATTATTCTTTAGTATCTATAGTATAAAAACTTGAAAGACAGAGGGAGAGGTAAGAACTGTGGATTGTTTTAGTTATTTGTTTTGGTTCGGTATGTAATATAGAAGTTGAATGGCGACATATATATTGTAAGCGCGAAACTTTATAAACAGCAAAGAGAATGCTATATTCCTCGTTGTATCGATAAAATTCTATATCTATTTATTTGTGCAATCATAATTATAGATTAGTATGAAATTCGATCGATAAAATTTGCGTGAGATTGAGCTATGACATCTAATTTTTATTATTTCGGCTTCTTGCGTTTACATACGGTAAAAGCGATAAAAAAATACGTAAAATTTAGCCTAAAAAGTAACTATAAAAAATTTGGTTTATTTGATTTAAGTGGTTAGAAGCGCTACTTCCACTTCGCCGATATTTATGGCCTTGCCTTTGCGCGTCATCACGCCTAGGCCATGCTCCATGTTCCACGAGCAGCTAAACTCAAAGCCGATTTTCGCGCCGTCTAGGATATAGATATTTTGCAGTTCCAATAGTTCGCTAAGCTCCTGCGGCGTGCAGATGTCGGGCATGAAATCGCTTTTCGTCTCGCTCGGATAGTCGTAGATCTCCTGCCATTTTGGGTAGTTTTTTAAAATTTCAGCTAAGATGCCCGTTAAAATTTCTTCCTGATTTTGCTTTAGAAACTCTAGCGCGTTCAATTGCGCCTGGCTTGGCTCGTCCGTCTCTTCGCTGTCTTCATCTAAAAAGGTGCAGCGAAACTCGCCCTCTTGCTCTAAAGCTTTACCGAAATACTCCAGTCGCAGCGGAAAGCTTAAGTCCTCGTATTCCTCATCTTCAAATTTAGGCAAAATTTTAGGCTCCGCAAGATGTGCATTAAAAAACTCCGCGACCTTTGGACTGCGGGTGAAAAGATACTCCTCATCCGCTTCGTAGCTTTTGCGCAAAAACTCAAGCGCCTCTTGCTCTGCTCCGCACTCCAAGCGGCACTCGCCCTTGTAATAATCGCTCACGTAAGGCGGATTTTCCTTGCTCCTGGCGTGCTTATCCATCTCGCCTAGCCAGCGCAGCATATTTGGGGCGTCGCGCCCATTTGTACTCATTTACCATGCGCGCCGCGTAGAGGTATGAGTCGTAGACGCGGTATTTCTCATCGTCCGCCTCCGCCCATTTTGCCTCGATAAAGCGGATAATTTCCGCCTTTGTGATCTTGAATTTTTTAAGCAGCGATCTGTCTAAGAAGACGCCGATCTCATCCACTATTTTTTGCGCGCTCATTGCTACTCCGCTATAAATTTTTTGCCGATCTGCTTTGTGATCTGGAAATATTAGCCGATTTTTTCTATCTTTTTAAAATTTTATCCATATTGACGCCATTTTGATCTAAAATTTTATCTTGCTCGTTTCTTTGTTTGAGCTGTCCGCACGCCGCACTGATATCTAGCCCCTTGCTCTGGCGGATCGTGCAAGTAATACCGTGCGCACAGAGATAGTCTTGGAATTTCACCATGTTTTCGGGGCTTGGCCTGCCAAAGCTCGAGCCTTCGTGCGGATTAAAATAGATCAGATTTACTTTTGCGCGGATGCCGTGCAGAAGCTTCACTAGCGTTTTGGCATCGCTTGGGCGGTCGTTTACGCCATCGATCATTAGGTATTCAAACATCACGCGCTTTCGCAGATCGATTGGGAACTCGCGCACCGCTTGCATGATCGATGCGATATTGTAGGCGCGATTTATCGGCATTAGTTTTTCACGCAGTTCGTCATCCACTGCATGCAGCGAGATTGCAAGCAGCACGCCAAGATCCATTTCGCCAAGCTTTTTTATCTGCGTAGAAAGTCCGCTAGTGCTTATCGTTTGGCGACGTGGCGCTATGGCGAGTCCGTCGTTTTCTTTTAAAATTTGCACGGCTTTGGCAACGTTGTCTAGGTTATTAAGCGGTTCGCCCATCCCCATATATACGACATTGACGCGGCGCTCGTACGGGATCGCGTTCATTTTCTTGATGAGCCAAATTTGAGCCACGATTTCGCCTGGAGTTAAATTCCGTACGAAGCCACCTTTTGCTGTCAGGCAAAAGCTGCAGCCAATTTTGCAACCCACTTGCGAACTTACGCAGATTGAATAGCGCGCGTGTCTTATAATTTTTTCGTTTTCATCTCGCAGCTCATCCTTCATCGGTAGCAGAACGCTTTCGATCGTCTTGCCATCTTTGAGAGCGAAAAGGTATTTGATACTGCCATCGCTACTTGTTTCGGATCCGATGCATTTAAGCGGATCTAAATAAAAATTTTGAGCTAAACTTTGACGGATCTCTTTTGGTAGATTTAGCATTTGTGCAAAGTCGTCCACGTTCTTTTTGTAAATCCATTCGTAAATTTGCTTGGCTCTAAATTTTGGTTCGACGAAATTTTCAAGCTCTTTCATTGTAAAATCAAAGATATTTTTCAAATTAATGCCTTAGTTTTTAGATATTTAGTTAAATTTTCTTTTGCAGCGGCGTGATTTTTTAAAAAATCTGCGTGAGCGTTTGAATCGCAGAAATTCGTCGCACAAAAAATTCCGTAAGCGGGAATTTCAAATTTTTGTGCTACTTTGAGAACCGCAAAAAATTCCATATTTTCTAAAAAATAACCTCGTTCAAAGAATTTTAGCGCGAATTTTTTATCGGTCGTGATAAAATTTGAGCTATTAGTTATTGTTTCATATGAAACATCGACAGAATTCCTAGCTATAATTTCATAGCTAATCGGGGAGTATGAAAGCTCATAAAGCGCCGATATCTCGCAGTTTGCAGCCGATCTGCTTTCATAAATTTTTAGAATTTTACCTTCTTTATATAGCCCTGCAGAACCCACGAAAATGATTTCACTCGGCAAGCTTTGTCTATTTTCGCATAAAAATTTAGTCAAATTTATACTCATATCCACTAGCCCTACGCCCATAGGCAGGGCAAAATCAAAAATTTCATTTCGTCCGGCAGAGATTATCATTTATGGATCCACGCTTTCGTTATTTTTCACTAATCATAGCAAAATGACGATAAATTTAAAGCTAAATTTTGAAATTTTTTCGTCGTAAAGTATCGGGTGAAATTAAAATCAATTTAAGCAAATATCTATGAGAGATGTACTCTTACCTTCCATAATGGAGTAGTACAGGTGGTGGGTAGAAGATGAAAAAATATCATAAAAAAAGCTTATGATTTAGCTAAAACGAAGAAATTTTATCTAAGTAAAAATGATGCTTGCAAAAAAACTTGCAAGATGATGATGGGTTAAAATAAAATTGTTTAGTTGCCTTGACAGCTAAACTTGAGTCACGTAGTATAAATCTGACTGAATTTACAGTCTCACTTCGATGCCTTGCTCCTGCAGATATGCTTTTAGCGCCTTAATTTCGATTTCTCTGAAGTGAAAGATCGACGCTGCCAAGCATGCGTCCGCGCCTGATAAAAACGCGTCCTTAAAATGCTCCATTTTACCCGCACCGCCGCTTGCGATCACAGGGATGTCAAGCGCGCTAAAAATCCGCATCAAATTTAGCTCAAAGCCGTTTTTAACGCCGTCGCAGTCCATCGACGTGAGTAAAATTTCGCCTGCACCGCGCTCCTGCGCCTCTTTTGCCCAAGCAAGCGCGTCCTTGCCGGTATCTAACCTGCCGCCGTTTATAAACACGCTATAGCTGCAAGGCTCGCTGTTTCCAGCTAAAATTTCATCCTGCGCGCCGCGCGAAATTTCACTCGAATTTCGTTTCGCATCGATCGCTATCACGACGCACTGCGAGCCGAATTTATTCGCCGCTTCGTCTATCAAATTTGGATTTTTTATCGCGGCCGAGTTGAGGCTAATCTTATCGCAACCGACGTTTAGCAAGCGCGAGATATCATCGATCGTGCGTATGCCGCCGCCCACGGTCAGCGGGATAAAAAGCTCGCGCGCGACACGTTCTACGACGTCCACGATCGTATCGCGCCCCAGATGCGACGCCGTGATGTCAAGGAAGCACAGTTCGTCCGCGCCCTCTTCATTGTAGCGTTTGGCTATCTCGACCGGATCGCCTGCATCGCGTAAATTTATGAAATTTATCCCCTTTACGACGCGCCCTTCATTTACGTCAAGGCATGGGATGATGCGCTTTGCAAACTTATTCACGGCGACCTTTCTGCGTTAAATTCCGTGATTTTAGCCAAATTTTACTTAACATAATGACTTTATAAGTAAAATTTGGCTAAACTCTCGCGATGATTAGGGCGAAAAAAGAGTTCGGGCAAAATTTTTTAAAAGACGAAGCCGTCTTAAGCAAGATCATCCAAGCGATTCCCGAGAATGTACAGAATGTCGTTGAGATCGGGGCTGGCTTAGGTGATTTAACTCATAAACTTTTGGAATTTTACAGATTAAAAAGTTTCGAGATAGATGAAGATTTATATCAAATTTTAAGTGCTAAATTTGCGCAGCAGATCGCTAGCGGCGAGCTTGAGCTCGTTTTGGGCGATGCTTTGCGGATTTGGCAGGAGCGGGGTCTTGAGCGCGGCGAATATTTTTTGGTCGCAAATTTGCCCTACTACGTCGCTACAAAGATGATTTTGCAGGCGATCGACGATGAGCTATGCGGCGGATTTTTGGTGATGATCCAAAAGGAGGTCGCTTTAAAATTCTGCGCTAGAGCAGGGCAGAGCGATTTTAGCGCCCTTTCGATTCTGGCCGATTTTGCGGGCGGCTGCGAGCTTTTGTTTGACGTTGAGCCCGGCTGCTTCGAGCCCGCGCCGAAGGTGACCTCATCGGTGATTAGGCTCGTAAAAGGCAAAAATTTCAAGCCCAGCCTCGAGATAAACGCAGATGATCTTAGCGTAAAAAGTTGCGTCCGCTTCCAAAATCTCGATGAATACGAGAAATTTAAAAGCTTTTTGCGCGTATCTTTCAGTGCGCCGCGAAAGACGCTTATTAAAAATTTAAGCGCAAAATTTGATAGAGGCTTAGCCGAAGAGATCTTTTTAAATTTGAAAATTCCGCCCACGGTTCGGGCGCACGAGTTAAATTCCACCCTTTTTTTAGAAATTTTTAAAAATTTGAAGGTAAAAGATGGAAGAAAACAGAAATGAAAACGGCGTCGAACGACTCAAAAAAAGCAATCGCTATAAAAAACGCAAGGAAAATCTAAAAAAATCTATCGCAAGCGAAGGCTCTGCGGGCGGTGCAGAATTCGGCGGCGAGCATGAAAACGGCTCTCGCAAAAACAAAGGCGCGAAAAACGAGCAAAATTCCGCTCGTTCAAAGGGTTCAAAAAATGGCTCTCGCAACGGATCAAATTCTGCGGGCGGTTCGTCCCGCGGCGACACGGACGGTGCGAATGGTGCGCATTTCGGCGGCGCATATCCAAAAAACAACGAAAACGGCGCGAGCGGTTCAAATTTAAACCGCGACGGCCGCGCAAAACCAGGCGGCAATAACGCAAAGGGCGCAAATTCTAGCGCCGCAGGCGATGCAAGCTCCTCAGACGCTCAGAAAAAGAAAAAGCATAAAAAGCGCTCAAATATGCCAAAAAGCCTTACTGGCAACGAGCCGTGGCAGAAGGCGATGGACGATGCGATCGCGAAAAACAAGCTGATCCACGAGGAGCGCCTGCACCCGCTTAAAGACGCTAATCGCAGCGATGAGACGGTGCGTATCACGCCGCTTGGCGGACTGGGTGAGATCGGCGCGAATATGACCGTTTTTGAGACCAATACGAGCGCGATCATCGTCGATGTGGGCATGAGCTTTCCGGAGGAGAGTATGCTTGGCGTGGATATTTTGATCCCTGATTTTGATTACATCCGCAAGATAAAAAATAAGATCAAAGGCATCCTCATCACCCACGCGCACGAGGATCATATCGGCGCGATGCCATATTTTTTCAAAGAATTTCAATTCCCGATCTACGCTACGCCGCTTCCTTTGGGGATGATAAGCAATAAATTTGAAGAGCACGGCCTAAAAGCCGAACGCAGCTACTTCCGCCCCGTGCAGAAGCGCCAGCTCTATCAGATCGGCGATTTTGAGGTCGAGTTTATCCACATAACGCACTCAATCATCGACGCAAGTGCGCTTGCGATCACGACGAAGGCGGGCACGATCATCCACACGGGCGATTTTAAGATCGATCACACGCCGATCGACGGCTATCCGACTGATCTGAACCGCCTAGCTTATTACGGCGATCGCGGAGTTATGCTTTTGATGAGCGATAGCACAAATTCGCACAAAGAGGGGATCACAAAGTCCGAAAGCTCGGTAGGGAAGACCTTTGATACAATATTTTCAAGCTGCAAGGGGCGCGTGATAATGAGCACCTTCAGCTCAAACATCCACCGCGTCTATCAGGCTATTGAGCGCGGCGTAAAATACGGCCGCAAGGTTTGCGTCATCGGACGAAGCATGGAGCGAAATTTATTTACCGCGATGGAGCTTGGATATGTAAATTTAGACAAAAAAATCTTCGTCGATGCCGATCAGGTCTCCAAATATCCCGATAATGAGGTTTTAATCGTTACTACCGGCTCGCAAGGCGAGACGATGAGCGCGCTGTATCGCATGGCGACGGATGAGCACAAATACATTAAAATCAAATCCACCGACCAAGTAATCATCAGCGCCAAAGCGATCCCCGGCAACGAAAGCAGCGTCTCGACCGTGCTTAACTACCTGCTAAAAAGCGGCGCGAAGGTCGCGTATCAGGACTTCAGCGAGATACACGTAAGCGGGCACGCCTCGATCGAGGAGCAAAAACTCATGCTGCGCCTGATAAAGCCGAAATTTTTCCTACCCGTGCACGGCGAATACAACCACATCGTAAAGCACAAAGAGACCGCGATGGAGTGCGGTATCGAGGAGAAAAATATCTATCTGATGAACGATGGCGATCAGATGGAGGTCTGCGAAAAATATCTAAAGCGCGTCAAGACCGTCAAGACGGGCAAGGTATTCATCGACAATCAGATCAACAAGCAGATATCCGACGAGATCGTCAAGCACCGTCAAAATTTAGCCGATGCGGGCGTCGCGGTCATCATCGCGCAGATAGACAAAAACGAAAAGAGGCTCATCCAGACGCGCGTCATTACCTACGGGCTCGTCGCCGATAATCAAACGGCGCACTTTACCAAGGAGATGCAGGGCATCATCGAGCAGTTTTTGGCAAATTTAAAAGATGAAATTTTGCTCGATCACTGGGCGCTAGAGGGCAAGATTCGCCAGGCCGTGCGAAAGCATATTTTTAGAAAGATCAAAAAATATCCGACCATCGTGCCGGTGATCTATTTGATGTAGGCGCGGCTAAATTTAGCGAGCAGGGCGGATTTGATCTGCGGCGGGCGAATGAAATTTTATGGCGCGGGCGAGTTTTGCGACGCTGAATTTAAAGCGGCTAGTAAAATTTAAGCGCAATTTTGGCGTAAAGCGAAATTTAAATAGCATCTAGTAAGTCCGCGGCGAGTGGGCAAGCGGCGCGCGATTTTGTAGATTAGAATTTTATGGCGAAAATTCCAAAGGCATGAAATTTCGGCTAGCGCAAATTTAGGCGCGGCGCAAAGAGGCGTAAATGAAAGTAAATTTTAAAAAGAAGGTTGAATGAGTGAAATTTTAGATACGGCACGAGAGGTGCTGAGGCTCGAAGGAGCGGAGCTTTTGCGGCATGCGGATCTTATCAGTACAGAGATTGAGCGAGCCGTAAACTTGATCCTTGCTTGCAAGGGCAAGGTAATCGTCACCGGCGTGGGCAAGAGCGGCCACATAGGCGTTAAGATCGCCGCGACGCTTGCCAGCACCGGCACGCCGTCGTTTTTCGTCCATCCTACCGAGGCGCTGCACGGCGATCTGGGCATGATCGGCAAGGACGACATGGTGCTTGCGATCAGTTTTAGCGGCGAGAGCGAGGAGCTGGTTAGAATTTTACCTCATCTCAAACGCTTCGGCGTAAAGATCATCGCGATGGCGCGCGATAAAAACAGCTCGCTCGGTAAGGTTAGCGATGAGTTCATAAGTCTAAATATCGTCAAAGAGGCCTGCCCGCTAGGTGCGGCGCCGACGGTTTCTACGACACTAACACTTGCGTTAGGAGATGCGTTGGCGATCTGTTTGATGAGGCAGCGCAGATTCGGCAAGGAGGATTTCGCAAATTTTCATCCCGGCGGCAGCCTCGGCAAGCGGCTTTTCGTCAAAGTAAAAGATGTGATGCAAAGTAAAAATTTGCCAGTCGCAAGCCGTAACGCCAGCTTAAAACAAGCTATCGACGTTATGACGCATGGAAAGCTTGGCACTGTTTTGTTAGTGGACGAAAAAGGCGCGCTCGAGGCGATCTTAAGCGACGGTGATCTGCGCCGAGCGCTGATGCGAGATGATTTTGACATCAATGATGGCGCGCTAAAATATGCCACCAAAAATCCTAAAATGCTAGACGATAAAAATATGCTCGCAATAGATGCGCTAAATTTGATCGAGCAATTTAAAATTCAAGTCCTGCCCGTGGTCGAAAATGGCGTGCCCGTGGGGATCTTGCATATCCACGATCTAACGAGCTTGGGACTAAAATAATGCAAAAGATGCGTCTGAATAAATTTATCTCCCATAACACCGGCTACTCACGCCGTGAGGCTGACGAGCTGATCAAGCAGGGTAAGGTTAGCATTAACGGTCGCATCGTTAGCGATTTTATAGAGGTTAGCGGCGAGGAGAAGATCCGCATCGGCTCGCGCCTCATTAAGCCCAAGACGGAATTTACGATGATCGTTTATAACAAACGCAAAGGCGAGTTAGTTACTAAAAAGGACGATCGCGGCAGGCGGACGATTTACGATAGCTTGCCTGAGGGCTTTAGTAGATTTGTTAGCGTAGGGCGTTTGGATTTTGCAAGCGAGGGGCTTTTGCTACTAACCGATGCACCCGCAATCGCTACGGCGCTGATGAACAGCGACATCGAGCGAGAGTACTATCTAAAGGTAAAAGGCGAGGTGAAGGAGGAGGTAGTAACGGCGATCCGTGAGGGCTTTTTTGCCGCAGATGCGAGCAAGGGCGCGCACGCTAAAAGCAAGATCAAATCGATGGAATTTAAGCCCTTTTTGGGCTACCGCATAATGCCTAGCAGCGGCGGTTATACGAAGATCAAGGCGATCATTAATGAGGGGCAAAACCGCGAGCTGCGTAGATTTTTCGGCTATTTCGATCTGGATGTCGTGGAGCTTAAGCGCACGGCATTCGGCAGAATGACGCTTGGAACGCTAAAGCCCGGCAAATGGCGCTATTTCGATCAGAACGAATACGAAGATCTGCGCGATTTTTTGAAAGAAAACAAAATCCGCTATTAAATTTAAGAAAAGAGGCGAAATGAGCTCAAAAACAAACGCCGCGCGCGTACTGGACGGTCTGAAAATCCACTACGAGATCAAAGAATACGCGGTTGATCCTTTAAATTTAGACGCGGTGCACGTGGCAAACAGCGTGAGCGAGCCGATCGAGCGGGTCTATAAAACGATAGTTTGTACGGCGGATCATGAATATGTCGTAGCCTGCCTGCAAGGCGATCTAAATCTAGATCTCAAGGCGCTCGCGCACATCTGCGGCGCGAAACGTTGCGAGCTGATGGATTTGAAGGATTTGCAAAAGGTAACGGGCTATGTCAGGGGCGGCTGCTCACCGCTTGGGATGAAAAAGCACTTCCGCACCTTCATCGACGAGCGAGCGCTAACGCAGGAGAAAATTTACGTTAGCGCGGGCGTACGCGGAAAACAGATCGCTCTTGCGCCGAAGGACCTCGCAACTGCGACCGAGGCGCAAATTTGCAAAATAACGCATGACTAACGTGGCGTTACTTTTGTCGCCACTTGCGTAAGTAACGCTGGTAGCGAGCTAGCTAAAATTTACACTGCGAGATTTAGACTTTTAAAATTTGGCGTTGCGCCGCTTGTTAAAACAATGTCCTGTACGGCAAGAAAATACAAATCAAATTAATTTCGTAAAATTTTATTGTTAAAATTCTAAGTACCGTGCGCCGAAAAATATCTCAAACGAGATGACGAGCACGCGGGGGGGCAAAGCAAGTCTATTTTAAGGACATGCTCTTTGTGCGCGATCTGTTTTGCTTGCTATAAATTTAGCCTTTCGGCGCTCGGCATTTTTGCGATGAAATTTTAAAATTTCATCGCGAATTTTCTACGCCTCGCGCCTATTTTTGAAAAGCTCAGAGACGTTCGGAGCTTGCTTTTCTTGCTCGCTAGCGGCGAAAAATTCCGCTTTGACGAAGTTAAAAACGTTAGCGATTATGTTAGTAGGAAACATCTCGCAAGCGTTATTATAGACCGTAACGGCGCCGTTATAAGCGCGGCGTGCGGCGCTAATCTGCTCTTCGCACTCGCCTAACGCGTTTTGTAGCTTGGCAAACGATTCGTTAGCCTTGAGGTTTGGATACGCCTCTACTGCAACGCGTATCTGTCCCAAAAGAGCCGAAATTTCGCTATTCAGTCTAAATTTATCGGCGTTAGAGCTTGCGCTGATCGCTTGTGAGCGAAGCTCGCTAACGCGCGTTAGCACGGAGTTCTCGTGGCTCATATATTCTCGCGTGGCGCTAACTAGATTGGGGATTAGGTCGTAGCGTTTTTTAAGCTGTGTATCGACTGTGGAAGCGATATTTCGCACCTGGTTGCGCTTGGCGATGAACGAGTTATAAACACCCACTAACGCCAAAACTAACAAAACTATGACGACTAATAAAATCAAAGCCGCATTCATTTTCTCTCCTTTTAAAGTATTTCAATTAAAAATAAGAATATTTAGCTATACTTGCCATTTCTTTTCGCGTGTCAAGGTAGCTCAGCTGGTTAGAGCGCTGGTCTCATAAGCCGGAGGTCGAGAGTTCAAGTCTCTCTCTTGACACCATCTTCAAATTACCTTTAAGAGCGCAACGGCGCCTCAAAAAAGTTCGAGATTATATCTTACTTATACTTGAAAAATAATGAAAATTAGCAAAAGTATAAAATCATATAAAATTTATCCTATTGGTGCGCCTTTCATGCAACCTAAATTCAAATGCTAGCCGAGATAAAATTCGCTCTTAATTGCCGGCAATTAGGTGAGCATCTTGGCTAGTCTAAAACACAAAAGCTCATTTTATAGTATAATTTTCTCAAAAATACAAAAGGTCATTCATGCTTAAATATTTAGAGCTAGGCGTTTGCGGCACGGATTTAAAGCCCTCGCATCCTTTTATTGGCTCGGCGATCAGGGGCGCTTTTGGATACGCTCTTAGAAAGGCGAGTTGTCCTTTCGTAAGTGCAAGCTGCGAGAAATGCGACATCTTCGGCGAATGCGTGTATAATGAATTTTTTGAAAATGTATCCGATACGCCAAATTTCAGGCTAGATATCGATCTTAATCAAAAGAGCTTTGATTTTAAAATTTTACTTTTCGAACATGCCGTGCGCTACCTGCCTCACGTCGCTATCGCTATTGCAAATATGCAAGAAATCGGGCTTGAGGTAAGTAGACGCAAGTTTAAATTTTCAAATTTTACTCTAAACGGCGAAATCGTAGAGCCTAAATTTCTACTTTCAAATGAGCCTGAGCTGCTAAATTTCACGCCCGATTTTGCTGCGGGCGATTATGAAATTTCGCTTCCTACCCCGCTTCGTATGAAGCAAAAAAACGTCCTCGTCCGTCGCGAGATCGACTTTAAGTCCTTTATTCGCCAAATCGCTATGAGATTTGAGAACATAACGGGCGATGCTATAGATAAATTCGAGGTAAAATTCCGCCGCTTCGAGCAGGATTTGCACTTTTACGACATCAATCGCTACTCAAACCGCCAGCACACTAAAATGCAATTTGGCGGCGTGATCGGACAGATGCGAGTTTTTGGGCTTGATGAGCGCTCGGTAAAGCTTTTGCAACTCGCTCAAATTACCGGAGTCGGCAAAAGCACGATTTTCGGACTAGGCAAGATAGGGGTGGCGCGGATTTAAATTTCGCCGTGGATTGCGATGTGGAATTTAAATTGCACCGCGAGTCGCGGAGCGGATAAATTTGCCGTAGATTACGGTATCGGCGCATTTTACGCGATATCTACTAGCTAAATGCAATGACGGGGAGGCGTTATGTTTGATCTAAGTTTAGAGGATATTTTTACCGCAGGCGCCTTTGAATATGCCTTAAAAAGGCTAAAGCGCACGGCTTTGGGGCTTGATGGACTTAGCGCTGAGGATATTTGCTCGGGCGAATTTTATGCCGAGCTAAAGAGCGAAATTTTTAGCCTTTCTTATTCGCCCCAGCCCCTTAAGCGAGCATTTGTTCCTAAAGAAAACAAAGACGAGCTTCGCAAGCTAGCCATCCCCTCGCTAAAAGATAAATTTGCGCAAAATATCCTCACTCGCGAGCTTTCAGGCTATTTTGATAAAAACTTTTCAAACCGCTCTTATGCTTATCGAAACGGTAAATCCTATGCTAACGCTATCTTTCGCGCTCGTGATTTTTTTAAAATTTACGACTTCGCCGTCAAAACCGACATCAAAGATTTCTTTGAAAATATCGATCACAAAAAATTGCTTGAAATTTTATGCGCAAATATCCGTGACGCTCGCATCATTAGGCTCATCGAGCTTTGGATCAAAAACGGAATTTTTGAGCGCTTTGATTACCGCGCTCATGCAAAAGGCGTTCATCAAGGAGACGTCCTAAGCCCGCTACTTTCGAATATTTATCTAAATCAGATGGATAAATTTTTAGAAAACTCGGGCGTAGAGTTCGTCCGATACGCCGATGATTTCGTTATGTTTTTTGCCTCGCAGAAAGCCGCCGAAATGGAGCTTGCGCGCCTAAAAGATTTTCTAAAAACGATAAGCCTATCGTTAAATGAAGCCAAAACCTCCATCTGCGGCAAAGATAGCGAATTTGTCTTTTTGGGCGTAAGCTTTAAGGGTGCAAATTTAAGCATCGGCGAGGAAAAATTTAAGCGCATTCTAGCCAAACTCGCAAGCTCGGCGAAAAAGCAGGCGATAAGCCAAAGCTTAGAAAATTTAAACACCTATGTGTATCATCTAAAAGCCATTTCGCTTAAGCTTTTTTCGCCTTCGCAAAAAGATAGGTTTTGCTTGCATTTTGGCGAGGTCGTAACGAGCCTAATACGTAGATTTCTAAAAACTGCAGACAAGCGGACGCTAGCAGAAGCCTTAATCAACCTAAACTTCCCCTACGAGCTAGGCAAAACGGCTAGAAAGGCTAAAATTCTAACCTACTTCAAAAACGCCAAGCGTCCTGCCGTCAAATCCGTCCAAAACGCCCTTGAGGCCAAAAAGCGCGAATACCTAAAAACCTTCTCGCAAAACTCGATTATCCACATCACGACGCCGTTTTATTTCCTCGCTCTGTCGCAAGGGAAATTCGTCTTAAAAAGCAAAGGCGCTATCAAGCACAAATTCCCCATAAATCAAATCAGCCAGATCATCATCAACGCTCAAATTTCGCTTAGCTCCGCCGTCATCAAAGAGTGCGCCAAAAAGAAAATTTCCATAAATTTTATCGACGAAAAGACAAATCTCAGCTACGCCACGCTCATTAGCGCAAATTCTGCCATACCCAAAACCGCCGCTTCGCAAATTTCGCTGCTAACGACCAAAAAATCACTCCGCATCGCCCAACAGTTCATCATCGGCAAGCTAAAAAATCAGATCAACTATCTAAAATATCTAGGCAAATACCATAAAAATATAGACGCCGAAATTAAAGCGATGCAAGAAATTTTAAAGCTCCGCGTCCCAGACGCCGCAAGCGTAAGCGAGCTTCTGGGCTTTGAAGGAAGCGCCGCAAACTCCTACTGGCAGGCTATCGCAAAGGCGATCGACTACGAGTTTGGCTTTAGTGCGCGAGTGACGCAGGGCGCTACCGACGTCGTAAATTCCGCCCTAAACTACGGCTATGCGATCCTTTATTCAAAAATTTTAAAATCCATTACCGCCGCAGGTCTGTCGCCGCATGTATCCTATCTGCACGCGCTTGATGAGCAAAAGCCCACTCTCGCCTTCGATCTCATCGAGGAATTTCGAGCCTTCATCGTCGATCGCGCCGTAATCTCGATGGTCAATAAAAACGAGCCCTTTGAAATAAAAGATGGGCTCCTATCTGTCGCAACCAGGCAAAATATCGCTAAAAACGTAAATGAAAAGCTCTTCGCTTGCACGCAGTACAGAGGCGAACAGCTAAAAGCGCAGGATATCATAGATAGGCAAGCCTACGCCCTAAAACGCGCCGTAACCCAAAACGAAAAATATAAGCCTTTCATCGGGAGATTTCAATGAATTTAATCATCTGCTACGACGTTTGCAAAACTAAGCGCCGCAATAAGCTTGCCGCTTTGCTGGAAAGCTACGGGCTACGAGCGAATTATTCGGTATTCGAGCTAGACATTTCCGAGCGCGAATACGTCCTCATAAAAGACCGCATCGCGCGCATAATCGAGCCTAAAACCGACAAAGTCCTATTCTACCGCATCTGCAAAACCTGTATGGCTAAGAGCGAAAGCCTAGGCGAAGGCGAGATCTTTCGTTCCCCTGGCACCTACGTCTAAGTCCCATTTTTAGGGATTTGATTTTCGGACTTTTCTTAAATTTAAAACCCCGAATTTAGCGCACTTTTATATTCTATTAAGCTTTAAAATGTCCGCAAAGCTTAAATTTCGCTCACACCAAAAACCCTTTCTCGGACTTCCGCTATTTAGCCTATTTTTAAAGCCCCATTTTTAGGGCTTTTTACGTTTGCGGAATTTAGCAGAAATTCGAAAAAGCCTAAAATTTTAATTTTTGCGTTTAGATTTTCGGACTTTTGCGCTTGCGCAAAGACGCTTAAATCCACACTTTTAAGCCTGCCTTAAGCAAAAACTTCGAAATTTGAAATTAATTTTTCGCCCCTTTCTCGGACTTTTTCGCGTTTTGTGATATAATGGCGCTCGCAAATAGTTCTTTAAAAACTCATTGTCAATTTTAATGCGGTTTTTGGGCTATTTGATTAGAATTTCCCCGATCTAGGGGATTGAAACCTGTAAACGACCGCCTCCATAAACAGTCTTAATGCCATATTTGATTAGAATTTCCCCGATCTAGGGGATTGAAACACTTCCTTACTGAGAACGTCGAAAAAACGTTACCCGAACCGGATTTGATTAGAATTTCCCCGATCTAGGGGATTGAAACTATCATCTAGTATGCTAGTAATGAAGTCTAGGTCTAGGCTAATTTGATTAGAATTTCCCCGATCTAGGGGATTGAAACAGAAACATACTAAGCATAGTAAACTCCTTGAATTAATTTCATTTGATTAGAATTTCCCCGATCTAGGGGATTGAAACGCCGGTTTTCATAAACTCCTTAACGACTGAAGCGATAGGAAATTTGATTAGAATTTCCCCGATCTAGGGGATTGAAACAACCTTGTTGTTGATAGCCGCCATTCTGCTGGTTTTGAGGAGAATTTGATTAGAATTTCCCCGATCTAGGGGATTGAAACAAATCTTCTATGATTTTACCAGCTTTGGTGAAGCCATAGATTTGATTAGAATTTCCCCGATCTAGGGGATTGAAACCTTTTATTCAAAACCTTTGCAGCTTCCACAGAAGCTCATTTGATTAGAATTTCCCCGATCTAGGGGATTGAAACGAAAAATGGAATTCCCGCTCAAGATGCAACTCATCGAGCATTTGATTAGAATTTCCCCGATCTAGGGGATTGAAACAACCAGCTCTGTTTTTGAGCTTTGAATTACTTAGATCGCATTTATTTGATTAGAATTTCCCCGATCTAGGGGATTGAAACGAGCTGACTTCCTTAGAATGATAGAATCTAAGCAGAGCTTTAATTTGATTAGAATTTCCCCGATCTAGGGGATTGAAACACAACTAGTTATTGTCTTTCCATATTAGAGTTAGCCAGTTCTTTATTTGATTAGAATTTCCCCGATCTAGGGGATTGAAACCTCCTACTCCACTCTAGTCTAGTCTCCCAGTTACTCTTATATTTGATTAGAATTTCCCCGATCTAGGGGATTGAAACTTACCTCACATTGAGGTATCAGCGACAAATACGATGGTGCAATTTGATTAGAATTTCCCCGATCTAGGGGATTGGGACAAACGGGTTTTGCCTCGGATAATGCTGTGTGATCACGCTGATTTGATTAAATTTCAAGATATACAACTAAAATTTAATGGATTTTTTAAAAGCACTCCGTAAATTGACAGAATTTGACAACTAAACTCCCTATAATCACGCCCAAAGTTGATATGGCGGGTTTGAATTCTATGAATAATTTTGTTATTTTTCGAAAAAGAATTTTAAAACAAAGGAGAAAGTATGAAAATTTTGTTTAAAGTGTTTTTGCTTGGTTTGATCGGAGTTATGTTTTCCGGTTGTTTTATCGTAATGCCGCCTGATAAAGAAACGGTAATGGCTCAGCAGCTAGATGTTTGGTGTATCCTTAGAGAGAATAAGGATAAGGAAAGATATGAGGAATCTATACGTAAAGCAAAGTCGTTCCTTGATAAAGATAAGTATGGAGATAGAGTTCAAATAGCTCCGAGAGGAGAGTATAGCGTTTCGCTATTAGATAGAGCTTTTAGTGGTGACAATCACCCGGGACTATACTGGCGTGAGTATGGTTTGGTATATAAGCCGATAACTTGCGACAGAGAAAATAAAAAGCTTAACATGGTTGTAGAAATCACACCTCATAAAGTTAAAGCTCAGAATGAGAAAGATGGAAAAAACGAAGACGCTTATACCTTTATTAACTTTTTAAAAGAGCGAACGGCTCAATTGCTTTATTCCTCTAAGGAGATCGGAGAGCTAATGGAGTTAGGCTCATCACTCGATTTAATTTTTATTGATTATGAAACAAGGAAAGAGATCGATAAAAGTACTTATGATTTTGCGGGTTACAAAGCGTATAATGAAAAGTAGGTATAAGTTCAACTACCTGACAAGTGATTATCGAGTATTCGCCGCGAGAATTAAATAAGATAGCTAATTTTTGCTTTGCTTCAATTGGAAAGCGATGTGACAGATAGAATAACCGGCTTTTCAAATTACCCGATTGTTTGTAAATTTAAAGGAAGGAAAATGTTATGAGAACACTGTTTTTAGTATTAATTGCTCTATTTTTAATAGGATGTGTAGAACCGGACCCGGAAAGCTACTATGGAAGGGTTAATAGAAAAGATGAGTTTACGAGCAACTTTCAAAGCAGAAGGCTTGCTAACGAGCTAATCGTCTTATTTGATATGGGCGAAAAATCTCAATATGGAAACGATTACTTTGATAATTCGCTTAAGATAGCCGATTACGAAAACGATGTAAAGCTTTCAGAAGTTAAAAGCTTTTTAGCTTCAAAAGGAGCTGCGCCGTTACGCGTTTATGAACGTGCGGTTAAAAGTAGCGGCAAGAATAAGTTTAAGAGATATTCGGGCAGGCTGAATGCCGAAGTCGCTTCTCTCGTTCCTTTCGACACTCAGTTTCGAAAGGCGCAAAAGAACTGCTTTGATGGCACTTCCCTATGCTTATTTAACGAATTTCCTTTGCTAACCGAAACGGATGTGGAAGGAGATATGGCTTCAATGATGATAAATTTTGTTGAAGTAAAATCGGCTTTCAATAACTATCAAGATGGCTTTACGCCAGTAAAGATCATCATCCATACCGCAACTTATACCGGTGCGAAGCTCAACGCTATCTTAAGTAAAATTCCGAAAAAAGCATTTGAAAATAATGAGTTAAACTAAATAAGAGAGTCGGATGAATGAGCTAGAATGGCTCAATAAATATGGCTTTTGCTAGGAATGATTTTAGGTGGCGAGGGATTCGGTTAGAATTTCCCCGATATAGGGGATTGGTTTCTCTTTACATACAAAATTTTCAATCTATCCTCCTGATTTAATTAAAATTTCCATCTCATTTTTCAAGGTTTCCCCTTGGCTGACAGAATCTGACACTATGGCTCACTATAATTGCGTTCAAAGTCGGAGGTAAAACGCCGACGAGATCAATTAAAGGGGTTGTAATGAAAAAGATTGCGTTGTCGCTAGCAGCGGCTGGAGTTATGAGTGGCGCTTTAGCGCAAGAGGTGCCGAATTAGCCAATATCGCACCGAGCAATTACGGCTCGTACGTCCCTACGCTTAATTTTTACGTCAAAGGCAAGGATATAACGAACAGTGCGTCTTTTGCGATTTGAAGGAGATCTATTTTATATTACTTTTATTAAAAATAGGTGCGAGAAGTAAATATATTTTAAGCAAATAAAAAATAATCTATGCTAAAATATCAAAAATTAATAGATAGGAGTATAAATGGCGAAATACCTTTACGGCGCGAGTATCCAGGGTATACAAGAGTATATTTACGCCACGAACAAGTTGCAAGAGATCATCGGTGCCAGCGAAATAATAGATTCGCTCAGACAAAAATTTGATGAAAAAAAGGATTACGGCGAGATATACGCTGTTTTTGATAAACTAAGAGAAAACGACTTAGTGGAGCAAATTTTGCTTAACGCGGCGGGAAATTTTAGAGCGATTGTAGATGGCGAGGAAAATTTAAAAAAGATCGTCAGGGATCTGCCTAAAAAGATAATGCAAAATGCTTACGGCATTACCATTTCTCAGGCTACCGCTCCTTATAATGACAACGACTACGAAACGGCGTCGAAAGAGCTTGAACAAAAGCTAAAAACTCAGCGCAACCGCCCGAGCTTGCCGCTTGATATGAGTATAAATTTTATGGCTCTTGCACCGAAAACGGCGCGACCTATCGTGAAATTTGACGACGCCTTAGATATATCGTGCGATCAAAAGAGGAAGGCGCACGGAAGGTGGGCTGAAAAACGCCGCAAAGAATATGAGGAAAAATGTAAAAAATGCATAGGGCCAGAGGAGTCCGACAAAATTCCATTCTTAGAATTGAAAGAATTCAGCGAGATTTCAAACGATAAGAATAAACTAGCCGTTATCCACGCAGACGGCAACGGGCTTGGCGTGCTGGTTAAAAATCTAACGGACGAAGTAAAAAATACGGGCAAATTAGACGTGATAGCTAATTTTTCAAAAGCGCTTGATAATGCTACGAAAGATGCTTACGAAAATGCCATAGCAAAAACCAAGGAAGTTTTCGGCAAAGATGATCTAAAGATAAAAGCGCTAATTTTAAGCGGCGACGATATGACGGCGGTTTGCGATGCAGACATAGCGTTAGAATTTACTAAAAATTTCATCGAGGGATTTGAAAAGGAAACGGACAATAAAAAGCCCGATATAAAGGAAAAGCTCACGATGTGTGCGGGGATTGCTTATTGTAACGAAAAATTCCCATTTCATTATGCGGCAGGCCTAGCCGAGGAGCTTTGCGGTGCGGCGAAAAAGCATAGCAAGGATCGCTACGTAAATGATGCCGAAAAAGACATAGCGCCAAGCTGCTTAATGTTTCATAATATCCAGAGCTCAAATTTTCAAAGCTGGGATAAATTTATAAAAGATGAACTGACGATCGGGGGCGAAAAAGAAGGATGCGCGGCCGATGGCAAAAACACTAGCGAAATCAGATGCGATTTCGGACCTTATTATTTAGGCGATACGAACAAATCAAAAAGCGAGCCAAAGGTAGAAAATTTTGTAAATTTAGTCGAAATGTATCGCGGCGAAAAAAGCCCCAAGGGCAAACTGCGAGAGTGGATAAAGGAGCTCGGTATAAACGATAGATTAGCCAAAGTTATGCTTGATAGAATAAATGAAATTCTAGAAAACAAAAGTGAATTCGATAAGGCTCTGAAGGCTCTTTACGGCGAGTTGTCGTGCGGAAATTTGATTTTAGAAAAGGACGGAGCGCAAAAAACGCCGATTTATGACGTATTGCAATTTCTCTCCGTTACTTCGAGCACAGAAGATAAAAAAGCGGAGGGCAAAAATGACGATAAATTACGAGCTTAAATTTTTCGACTACTGGCACGTCAGCAGCGGCCTTAGCGGCGGAGCAGCGCTTGATAGCTACGTGGTAAAAGACTCCGCAGGCTTTCCATATGTGCCAGGCAAAACCATAAAAGGACTCGTGCGTGAGGCGGCGGAGCTATTTTGGGATCAGGGCGATATAGATAAGTGCTTCGGTTCTAGAGGCAGCAAAGTGGAGCAAAAAGATAACGACGATACTACGCAGGCACAGTGTTATTTTAGCAGCGCTACGATAGATGAAAAAATCGCTGCCGAAATTACGTCAAATAACTTGCAGCGCAATCTTTTTGAAATCATTTCGGCTACCAAAATCGACGACAACGGCATTGCGGTAGATAATTCGCTAAGAGATATAGAGGTGGTTTTACCTATGAGTTTAAAAGGCGAGATAAGAAACGTAAACGACGAAATCGCGCAAAATTTAAAACGTGCGCTAGAGATGATAAAGCGGATGGGGCTAAACCGCAACCGAGGCCTCGGCAGATGCGAATTTAAAGTTAAGGAGCTACGATGAGAGAGCTTAGATTTGAGATAACTTTTAAAAGTCCCGTTATTTTGCAGGCAAGCTCCAATACGCAGGGCAAGATGAGCTCGCTTGATTTTATCCCGGGAAGTGCATTTTTGGGTATGGCGGCTAGCAGATACGGCGAGTTTAGCGATCCTTTTAAAATTTTTCATAGCGGTGCGGTAAAATTTTGCGATGCCGCGCCGATCAAAGACGGCAAAGAATTTTTTAAAATTCCGTTTTCCTATTTTCACGAAAAGCTCGATAGCAGCAAAATTTATAACCACCATCTGTTATGCAAATATAAAGATGAGGAGCGGAACAAATTTGACGATTTTACCCAGCTAAAACAGATGCGAAGCGGCTATATAAATGACAAAAAAGAAAAACTTAGCCTAAAATATGAATATTCTCAAAAAAGCGCCTACGATAAAGAAAAAAGACGCTCTATGGATAGTCAGATGTACGGCTATGAGGCGTTTAGGGCCGGAATGAAATGGCGATTTAGCGTTAAATTTGAGCCTAGCGTGAGCGAAGACGACATCAGTCGCGCAAAAGAAACGCTAGAGCGCTCAACTAGGCTCGGCAAATCAAAAAGCGCCGAGTATGGGGCGGTAGAGATTAAATTTATAGGCGAAAATACGGATGAAATCCAAAGCTTTACGCCGCCTGAGGGATATACTTTCGTTTATGCCAAATCCCGTCTTGCGTTAATCGATGAAAACGGCAATCCGAGCTATGACGTAAAATATATTTTGCCAAGCTTGGACGCGAATAATGTCGATTATGAAAAGACGCAGATTAGAATTTCAAATTTCACCCCTTATAACGGCGCCCGTAGTACGAAAGACTACGAGCGAGCCTGCATAAACAAAGGCAGCGTCATTGCTTTAAAGAATTTAAGTGCCGAGCAGATAGCCGCGCTAAAAAACGGCGTCGGAGCGTATTTGAGCGAGGGTTTTGGCCAAGTGCTGATAAATCCGTGGTTTTTAGACGGCGGTGACGCGAAGAATAACCCGATAGAATTCCAAAAAGAAGCGCAGACTGAACGCTTGATTAAAGAAATACCGATGCAAAGTGATTTGGCTAAATTTTTAAAACAAAAGCAGACCATGAAAGACCAAGCTCTTGAAATAGCCGAGAGGGTGGCTGATTTTATAGAAAGCCATAAAGATAAATTTAGCAAAATTTCAAAATCGCAATGGGGCGCAATAAGGGCGCTTTGTAAATCAAGCGCAGATATTCAAAAAGATGTGGGTGAATTTATAGGCGAAGGTGTTGAAAAAGATAAATGGAGCGACGCAAAAGAAACGCTCCTAGAAGCTATTGAAAAAAGTAGAGACCCGCTTAAATTTGCTCTACTTTTATCAATGCAAATGCCAAAAATCACAGGAGAAAAGCAATGAAAAGATTTTTAGCGCACGTCGTCATAGAAGCCAAAACTCCGTTAAAAGTCGGCGGCGGCAAAAATGATCTATTTTTGGATGCACCGGTGCAAAGAGATTGGAACGGCTTGCCGATGATTTTAGGCACTTCGGTTGCAGGGATTTTGCGCAGGGCGTTTGAAGATCGCAAGGGCGAAGATGATACAAATGAAATTTTCGGTACGAAAGACGAACAAGATCCAAATAAACAAAAAGGCTCAAGACTAATTATCTCAAACGCTCTGTTGCTCGTCGATAAGCATAACAAGGTTTGCGAAGAGTTGCTTTTAGAAAAGAGCGAGTTTTTGCGACTTTTTGATATTTTGCCTATTAGAGATCATGTAGCCATAGGCGCGAACGGCGCAGCGAAAGATGCAGGCAAATTTGACGAAGAAGTCGTATTTAAAGGCACTAGATTTAAATTCTCGCTTGAGCTTGACGGAAGCGAAGAGGAGTTTAAGAAAATTTTAAATTTGCTTTGTGATCCTACGCTAAGGCTTGGCGGCGGAAGCTCGAAAGGCTTTGGCTCGCTTGGAATTTCAGAGATAAAATGGGGCGAGTTTGAGCCGGACAGATACTCTAACAGTTTAAATTTTAGCTCCAATGGGTTTGCGAAATTTACGCCCGATAGCGCAGCGGACGGTAATTTGAAAAGACATATCAGATACGAACTTAAAATTTCACCCGATGATTTCTTTATGTTTGGAAGCGGTTTTGGCGACAAGGATGCGGATCAAACGCCGGTGCTTGAGAGCGTGATAGACTATGAAAACAAATGCCTCAGCAAACGTAAAATTCTAATCCCGGTAAGTTCAGTAAAAGGCGCATTATCGCACCGAACGGCGTTTCATTTTAATAAAATCAATAAACAATTCGGTGAAAAAGCCAAGGTCGGCAGTGAAAACGAAGCCGTAAGGGAAATTTTCGGCTACGAAAAGAATAAAAACAATAAAGGCGCCAAAGGCAAAATTTTAATCAGTGATTGCTTTTTGGATTACGACGAAGCAAAAGATATGAAGGTCTTCGAACACGTTAGCATCGACCGCTTCACGGGCGGCGCGATAGACAGCGCCTTATTTCAAGAAAAGGCAGTCGCAAAAAGAGACGAATTTATAATAGAAATTTTGCTTAGAAACGACGTGTGCGGTGACAAAGAGAAAGAAAAAACTTTTAATAATGCATTAGAGGCTTTTGAGGCGACTTTAGACGACGTAGTCGAAGGGCGCTTGTCGCTTGGTGGAGCAACCACAAAAGGGTATGGATTTTTCAAAGGCAAGGCCTTAAAATACAACGAAGGACGGATCGAAAATGAAAAAAAATAGAGACGAAATTTTAAAATACGTGAATGAAAATTTAAAAGGCTACGAGGGCTACATCCAGCTAATAGGTGAAAAAATCGACGAAAAGCACTTGTTTTTAGCGGGTGAGCGAACTCCTAGTCTAGGCGAAGACGAGCTTATTTATGAGGCGCATTTCTTTGATGAGAAGTCCAAAAAGAGCGTTTCTATCCGCCAGATAAACGACGCTTGGTTTGTCGATGAGACAGAGTTGGGGGGCGCAAATTTATATCCGAAGAAAAATCCCGACATAAAAGAATTTCACTCTAAATTTAAACCTGAGTTTTCTGCCAAATTCAAAGAAGTCAAAATAAAAATGGCTCAAATTTGGCAAGATGAAAAAGACGAGTTTTGCGAAGTGCCTCAAGATAATGGAACTCTTGAGGGTTTGCCAGTGTTGAAGCTTCAAAAGATAGTATTTGTGGGCTTTGCAAAAAATGAAAAGGATAAAAAATGATAACCGCTCCATATAATTTTGTGCCACTAAACGATAAAATTTTCTACCCGCCGTGGGCTAGCGAGGATACTCTTAAAAACATCCACGACGTGCCGTTTGAAGATGGCGAAAGCGGCGTAATTGAGCTTGAAGTAACCGCCAAAAGTCCTATTTTTATAAAGGACGGCAAAAATCCGAGCGAGTTTTGCCATTTCGGCGATGAAGAGTATTATATCCCGGCAACCAGCATAAAAGGTATGATAAGAAATGTACTTGAGATAATGAGCTTTTCGGCCATGAACTTTATAGATGATAAAAAGTATTCTATGCGGGATTTTACGGACGAATACAAAAATAAAGTCCTAAAAGATATTAAATGTGGCTGGCTTTATAAAGAGAATGGTGCAATAAAGATAAGAGAATGCGACGGAATTTATCGCATAAAGTATCAAGAGATAGAATATAAATTTAAGAAACAAGGTTATAGAAATCGCTTTTTGTGGGGCAACTTTGATGATAAAAACGATCCACTTAAAAACGCTTGCGCCAAATATGATTTAGTCAAATTTGAAAATGTAGATAAAATTTATAATTTTTCAAAAGAGGGGTCTAAAAACGGTAGAAATATAGTGAAATTTGATGACAGAGGCTCGTTATTAGGTAAAGTTGTGTTAACAGGACATCCGTCGGCTAGAAAAGACGATAAGGTAAACCCAAGTGGGAAAAATTATGATTTTGTCTTTATGCAAAAACAAGATGCGAAAATTTTTAATGTAAGTGAGCGTGTGTTTGAAGTGTTTAAATTTGCTTATTTTGACGGCAGGAAAAAGCAGCCCGTGCAGTCTGCCGACTGGACTTTCTGGAAAGAAAAACTAAAAAGTGGCAAAGAAATCCCCGTGTTTTTTCATGCTAACGGCAATGAGGTCATTCATTTTGGGCTTTCTTATCTTTATAAATTACCTTTTGATAAATCCGTAAAAGAGGTCTTGGCTCATACACAAATAAAAGAGAGTAAGCCCGATTTATCAGAAATTATATTTGGATATAGTAGAAAAATTAAAAATAAACAAGAGTCCTTAAAAGGAAGGGTTTTTGTATCTCACGCCAAAGCTATCCAAAATGTAAATTTAGGCAATGAGGTAAAAGTAGTCTTGGGTTCCCCAAAAGCATCTTATTATCCGATTTACATAAAGCAAAATGGCGAAAAATACGCTACTTATAATGATAGAAATGCCACACTATCTGGTTTTAAGCGATACCCGACGCATAAAGGTCAAAGCGTCGCTACAAGTGATACTGGTGATAAAACAGCAAATATAGAAACAGCTATCACGCCACTTCAGTCGGGAGCAAAATTTAGATGCAAAATATTAGTCCATAATCTCTTGCCTATTGAGATTGGAGCATTGCTATCAGCTATTACATTTCATCAAAACGATCTTTGCTATCATTCTATCGGTATGGCGAAGCCTTTAGGATATGGCAAAATTAAACTCAGCGTCTTAGACCTCAATGGATTTAGCAAAGAAGTTAAGGAGTATTTAAAGGATTTTGAGTCGGCTATGAACGGTGAAATTTTCGACGGCAAGATAAAATGGCACGAAAGCGAGCAGATAAAAAATTTATTTTCAATGGCTAGCGAGCAAGACAACGAAGGTAATTCTGAATTGGTATATATGAATCTTGAAGATTTTGCAAAAAGTAAAAATAGCGATCGTCGCTATTATTTGGATAGGTATATTAAACTTACAAATGTAAATACGGTACAGGCAGTTCCATTATCCGATCAACAAAGTATATCGTCATATCAAAAATTTGCAAACGATCTAATAGAAAAAGAGAAGGCCTTAAAAGAGGAAATAGAACTTCGAAGGAAAGAAAAAGAGCTACAAGAAGCTACAAGCAATATGAGCGAACTGGATAAAAGAATTTATAAGCTCAAAAACGATCCCATTTACAAAAATATGCCCGAAGCGACAGTCTTATTTAAAGCGATAAGTCAAACCGATAAATTTGACGATATGAAATTTGAAGCGCTTTGTGGGTTAAGAGACATGTTTAAAAAGATTGGAAGATGGAAAGAACAGACCAAGCAAAAAAGGCCGGAAAAAGACAGAGACTATCAAGATACGTTAAAGATAATGGAGATGCTAAAGGAATTTTAAAAATGACGCATTACGAAAAAAGAAATTTTCAAAAAATAATCGTTTCGCTTTTGGGAAGTTCTCTTTTAGGGTATAGGGCGTTTTTTATCATCGCGGGAGTATTGCTGTTTTTCGCTTGGTTGCCGGACGGAATGTCGTCGCTACTAGATAAAATTTTCGGCGGCGAAATTTTAAAATGGAGCGCCAAAGACGGCACTATGCTGGTTCAAATTTTAGGCTCTATAGTGATTTTTGGGGTAATCAAACGAATAATTCCCAAAGGCATCCCTAATGTCGATATAGATATAAATGATAGACCCAAAAGGGCTAAAGTTCTAGTGCTATTTTTAAGCGAAAATAATAGCGGAATAGAAGAAATTTTGAAATTTAAAACTATCGATGAGTATGGAAGAAATAATTATAGAATGCCGCTAAAAGCGATAGATTATCACAAACAAAGACTTAAAAAGATTATAGTCGCTTGTTCCGAAAAATCTCACGGAGATAGAGAGAAATTTTTAAAATGCGTGCAAAATCTCTTTAGTAAGGAGCTTGCGGATATGACAAATGTACGATGTATAAAGAATTTCGAAGACGCAAAAAGCGTCTATAAATTTTTTAGAAAGCGTATATAGCCAGCTTAAGTAAGAGGGTTTTATAGAGGACGACATCGTATTTGATGTCACGGGAGGACAAAAGGCGATAAGTATAGCCGGAGCGATGTTTGCGATACCCAACGACAGGCATTTGCAGTACGTCTCCACTAGCGATTATATTGTCAAGCACTATGATTTAACTTATATGCAAAATGAGGAGTAAAATATGAAAATTATAACGATTTTAGGCTTAATTTCAAAAAATGAAGAAATCGGAATTCCTATTTATAGATATGACGATAAGCTTAAAGGCTCATTTTCTTTAAAAAGAGAACGATATATAAATATGTTTTCGCTCTTAATAGATAATTTTGGAGCTCAAGATATTGTTCCTATTTTTACGCAATTGGCTAAAAAAATTCAAATCGGTGTTTTGAAAGAAGAGTTTCAAAATGAGTATAATGAAATCTTTAACGATAGAAATTTTATTGACGGTGAGAAGGACTTCTATAAAATTTTACGCATCATAAACGATGCTACTAGCGATGATGACAAATATATAATTGATCTGACCCATGGTTTTAGGCATATACCTATATTAGCGACTATATCATTAATATCAAAAAGCCTAAGCAATACAGAAAAAATCAAACATATATTTTTTGCGAAAGAGATAGAACCGAAAAAGGAGTATGAAATAATTGACCTAAAGGAATATCTAGAGCTTGCAAATATGTCGTATGTACTAGAAACTTTTAATCATAATTACACGGTTTCATTGGTTTCTAAATTTAAAAATAAGAATTTTTGCAACCTTGTAAGTCGGTTATCAACCATCTCTAATCATATACTATCGAATTCGCTAAAAGCTCTTAATAAAGATGTCGATAAAATTCTAAGCGATATAGATTTTATTTTAAAGAATGAGCAAATAGAAACTTTTAAAGGCAGTCTTGAAGATATACAACGACACATAAGGGAGCTTCAAGAAATAGGTAAAGAAAAAGATTCCATAAAATTTTATAGAATGTCTAGAATTCTAAACTCCAAAGGTTATTTATTAAACGCTATAACTTTGCTATTTGAGGCCATAGGATATTACTGCGCGGAAAGCTTTGAGTGCTTTGGCGACGATATAAAAGCGCATATAAATAACTTTAAAAACAGTAGAAAATTTAATGCTTATGATTTGACACATGAGTCTAGGACCATTGTAAAAAAAATGGGATTGAGGAATGGAGCCTATTTAACAAGCATTGCAGTGCATGATAATATACAAAAGAAGTTAGAAAGCATAAAAACTCTTGGTGCCTTTAGGGATTTTATAAAAGATGCCGAAAAATTAAGAAATAATCTAGCTCATGGTAATGCCAACGAAAGGATAGAAGACTCAAAGCAAGAGTTATCAAGATTATTAGATAAATATAATTCATTTTGTATACAGCAAAATATATTGGGAAATAAAATATGAAAACCTTCTTTACGTTGATAAACCACACCTTGACGTCGGAGCAAGAAGAGGACGCGAGGAGGAATTTAAATGTCGATAAATTCGTAAATATAACCGATGCGAGGTGGAGCGATATTGACCCGTCTGAAAAAAGCACAATAAAATTCGTTGAAGTGTATAAGGATAAACTTAAAAAGCAAGCAAAAGCGGGCGACGTGTTACTGGTGCAGGGCGATTTCGGAGCGACTTATAATATGATAAGGTTTGCTAAAAATATGGGTCTGATAGCCGTGTATGCGACCACCAACCGCATCGTAAGCGAGCAGGTAGAAAACGGCAAAGTCGTGATTAAACGAGAATTTAAACACGCAAGATTTAGAGAATACGAGGAGTTATAATGTCATCAGATGCAGACAATAAAACGATAGTTATCTTTGAAATTTTAAAAAAGTTAGTTGCAAAGCAAGAAATTTATCTTACCGATACAGAGCTTTTAGATGAGCTAAGGATTAAAGAAAGAACGCTTAGAAGGTATATGGGCGAAATCGACAAGTTATTTCCGTATGCTTTTAGGATAGAAAGCAAGCTCATAGGCCATGGCAAGAGACCGGTAAAAGTATTAAGAGTATATGACAAAAACAAAGATATAATCGGCGTTTTAAAATGTCTTTTAGAATATGGCAATGATCTAGGCTGGCTAATTAGTTTATTAAACGACAATGATCCTAGGTTGTTTAACGATTTAGATAAACATGATAAAGAGAAGGTATCTAAACAATTAAAAGAGGATTCGGACATATTTTTATTTAGAACCAATCCCTTAGAGGTTTTGCAAGATGAACTAAGTAAAAGATATTTGAGCGAGCTTCGAAATGCCGTTAAAAATAAAGAATGCCGAAATATCAAGTATAAATATATCGGTGAAATGGAGAATTTAATCGATGCAAAATGCCTAAAAATAGTTTTTACCGACAATAATTGGTACTTGGCTATTGAGGATGTCAAGGGAAATTTTAGGCTTTTAAGAGTGGCTTTTATCATATCGCTTAGCAAAAGCTCAAAAAAATACGAAAAGACCTTGAAGGAATACGAAACGTATTTTAATAAAATACAAAATGCTATGAGCTTACCGTCAGAGACAACGCGAAGGGCGCTATTAAAAGCCTCCCCGAAAGTGGCTATATATTTTAAGGAGGGTATGAAACTATTTTTCCCAACTCAAAAATTTAAAAAGAAGCTAGCGGATGGTAGCATTATTTTTAGCATAGATTTTACTCAAGATATGGAGATATTGCCGTTTATAAAAAAGTGGCTTCCAGATATCGAGATACTAGAACCAAAAGATCTGAGAGAAACCTTTAAAGAGCAATTAAAAGCGGCTCTTGATATATTAAGTAAGTAGAAAAGACACGCATTGCCGCGCTAATAGCGAAACGAAATTTGCTCTGAGTCTATTCACGTGCTACGAAGCGGTAAAATTTTAGAGTGTTTGATGAAATTTGAGGTGCATAAAGCCTCATCGCAATCTCATATAAAGATCGTGTGCCGTAGGCGGCAGTGGCAAGATCATAATGCTATACAGAGCGGATTTGCACGAGCATAAATTTATAGGCGAGTGATAAAATCTAATTAAAATTTAACGCAAAATCTCATAAAATTCTGCTCGGCGGATTTTTACAAATAACGTGTCATCATTAATGCTTAGTATTGTCTTGGACGAAAGCGGAGCCGAAAAGCTTCTAGGCGCAGGCGATATGCTAGTAAAACTAAGTGGCTCGCAGCCGCAGCATATATTTGCGCCGTATTTAAGCAAGGGCGATATTAAACGGCTTTTAGAGCTGAAATAATTTAGATCGCTGATTTTGTCACAATATGCTAGGGCGAAATAGCCAAAAGCCGCAAAAATCCTATGTTGCAAAATTTGCGTCGCTACAACAATCTTATAAATTCCATGGCTTAAATGCGCCGTGGAATTTCAGGCGGAATTTTGTTGCAGCGGTTACGGTGTAGTAGCGCGTAAATTTAAAGCAAAATTTCAAAATTTCGCGGCGATCTATACCTTAAATCGGAGCTTTAATTTAATCTTGCCAGATATTTTCGTTTAATTTTAGACTTTTTACGATGGAGAGAAAGAATAGAAGCTCGTGCTTGATAGACGCGGCGGGATCAAAGCCAAATACGCTGCGATCCACGCTAGGCTCGAAACTATCGTATCCCGTGCGGATGAAAATATAGACGTTTCTGCCCGAAAAGCTTAAACTGATCGGTCCGTCGGCACCGCTTCTAAAGCGAAGCAAGCGCCGCATAAAGGCGGGTGTGAGGGCATACATTGCAGACACCGCATCGGCGCTATATACGCTAAATGCGGAGCTAAACTCGCTATCGTCCATCGCGATCTTCTTAAGTCCGCCGAGTGTTGGCCTCGCGCTGAGCGAAGGCAGAATCACCGCCATCGAGTTTACGCGCTTTTTAAATTCCGCGTAGAAAAAGATCCCCCTGCTGCTACGTCGTTCGTCAGTATGAGTCACACAAACATCCGCAAAGTTGAAAAATACTCCGTCATAAACGCCGGAAATTTTATCTTCGCAATCAAAATAGCTTATGCCGTCCACAAATAGACCGCTAGCGCGTAGATACGCCGGTCGAAACGAGCCTGAAATTTCATAGCGGTAGCCTAGGCTTGCCATATAAGGCGCGATATATTGTTGTTTAAAGGCGCGGACGAATTTTTTGGATCTGTTGTGTTTGATCCGCTCCAGCGCGGCGCCCGCGATATTAAACAAAGAAAGGCAGATGGTTACGAGTGCGATGACGAAGCGCAAGGTATCATTCTTGCATATTTCTACGCCTTTGGCAAGTATACCCAGCAAGATGCAAAAGATAAATACGTGCACTATATTTGCATCTTTATTCACTACTCTATAAGAGATACTGCCGCAGCTAAATGCCACTATGATCCAGCAGAGAACCATTGCTGCATTTTGATCTCTAAAATTGAAAAATAGCCACAGCGCTGAGGCTAGCACCGCTATTATCGAAAACGCCGTATCCTTGTACTGCTCCGCCTCATCCAGGATACCAAGCCTTAGTTTTTCCAGTTCGTTTGCGGTTATCTTTCTCTTTTTAAATTTATCGAAGCAAATTTTAAAATTTAGCTTCGAATTCGCCCCTAAATTTAAAAGACTAAGCTTTAAAATTTACAAAATCCGCGGAATTCGCTCTTTAAATTTAGCGCGAATTTCTGCGCTAAATTTAGCTTTAGCACAAAATTTCTACAATCACCTGCGGCAATAGCTCATGCTCGATCTCGTGGATTTTGGCTTCGTAAGCTTCAAAGCTCATTCCCGCGCTCTTTTCAAACGCGCGCTGGGCGATGATCGCGCCGCCGTCAAGCTCCTCGCTGACCCAGTGCACGCTCACGCCGCCCACCTTCATATCGCTTTCAAAACTTTCTTTTATCGCGTTTGCGCCCTTAAAAAGCGGTAGCAGCGACGGGTGTAAATTTATCGCACGGACCCTGCTCGTAAAAACAGGCGTGAGAATGCGCATAAAGCCCGCAAGCACCGTAAGCTCCGCGCCGCTTTTTTCGATCTCGCGCACGAGGGCGGCGTCGAATTCCTCGCGGCTAGCAAAATCTTTGTGATTTAGGATCACGCTTTGAAGTCCAAATTTCGCGGCCTTTGCGATACCGCCGGCGTTAGCTTTGTTGCTTAGCGTTAGCGCGACTTCGATCTTGGTGCCCCCAAAAGTTTTGCCGTGCAGCTTCTGCAAGATCGCCTCTAAATTCGAGCCGCCGCCGCTAAAAAGCACGGCGAGCTTTTTCACAACCATTTTACCTCCTCGATGAGATCGAGCGGATTTAGCGCGTAGGAGTTTTTGGCGAAGGCTCGCGCAGCGAGTGCGTGGGCTAGGACGCCGCAGATTGAGGCTTGCAGAGGCGAGTAGTTTTGCGCGAGCAGCCCGCCGATGAGCCCTGCGAGTACGTCGCCGCTGCCGCCCTTTGCGAGCGCGGCACTGCCCTTGTCGCAGACGTAGATGATGCCTGCCTGCGCGATGAGCGTATTTGCGCCCTTTAGCACGAGCACGCCGCTAAATTTTTCGCTCCACGCCCGCGCAAACTCGAAGCGGCGCTCTTGCAGCTCGCTCACGCTAAGATCTGCGATGCCCGCGATCTTTAAAAGCGAGCAGAACTCCTTCGGATGGGGCGTTAGGATTAAATTTGAATTGGCATTTAGCAGACTTAAAATTTCGCTCTCGTAGCACAGATCGGCGTCGATGACGCAGCTTTTGTCTCGTAGCGCGGCAAGATCGATCTTTCGCTTCCCCAGCCCGCAGCCGCAGACTACGACCCGCGCGGCATCGAATGAGCTTTTTTGCATCAAAATCGGGCTTAAATTTAATGGCTTCTCACTAACGACGCTAACGAGCCCGCTGCCGATCGCATGAGCTGCCAGAGCCGCCATCTGCGCCGCTCCGCTCATCTGCCCGCTTACGACGTAGGTGTGCCCGAAATCGCCCTTATTGGTGTTTTGCTTCCTGCGTAGCGGCAGCTTCAGATCGCTTTTTTGAAGCAGAAAATATTCGCTCCGTCCTTCGAAATTTGAGCGCGAAATTCCAAGATTTGCGACCTTGATCCGTCCTACCTGATCCTTCGCGCCGTCCGAAAACAGCGCGAGTTTGAGTGCTCCCATCGCGATCGTCAAATCCGCGCAAAATGCACCGCCTAAAATGCGCCCGCTCCCATCGATGCCGCTTGGGATATCGACTGCGATTTTTAGGGATTTTGAGCTATTTGCGAGAGATAAAATTTCACAAATTTCAGAGCTTATCGGTTTATTCAAACCGCTGCCGAAAATCCCGTCGATTATGCAGTCTGCGCTTGTAATCTCATCGTGCAGGACGCTCGGCTCGCCGCACTCGCCGCCTAGATTGCCGCATTCGTCGCCGCGCCCCGCGATCTCAAATTTAGTGCTCGTAAATTTCGCGCTTAATTTATCGCCGTCACCTGAAATGTCCGCGCCGCTTAGGCTTTCGAGCTCGCCCCGTGGCTCGCTCGCGCCCTTTAAAGAGGAGCCGCCTACGCCTTCATGCGCGCAAGTATCCTTGCTAGACGCACCCTCTACGTGCCCGCAATCGTCTTTTGCGCTCGCGATATCGATAAACTTAACGCCTGCAGCCTGCGCCGCATCCGCTTGAAATTTGCCCGCCGCGCTTCTATTTTCCAGCACGCAAAGCACCGTGCAGCTAAAATCCCCGCTTAATTTTCGCAGCGCCGCCATCGCGTCGGCGCCGTTATTTCCGCCGCCGCAAAGCGCCAAAACGCGCGAGCCCTTTTTGAGCCGCTTTCTGATCTCGCCCTCGATCTTGCCCGCGGCGTTTTCCATTAAAATTTGCTCGCCAAGTCCAAATTTCGCACTTGCTCGCGCATCGAGCTCCTCGGTGCTAAAGAAAATTTTTTTCAAATTTCGCTCCTTATGCGAAAGCTAAGAGCCTCCAAAATATGCGCCTTGGCGATGATCTCAGCGCCTGCTAGATCGGCGATAGTGCGCGCAAGCTTTAGCGTCTTATTCACGCCGCGCTGCGAAAGGTCGTAGCGGGTGATCGCCGTTTGCAAAATATCCCGCGCAGCGCTTTCGCAGATACAAAATTTTTCAGTCTCCTCGTCGCGCAGCTTTGCGTTTAGCTCGCTCTGCCCTCGACCCTTTTGTGCGCGAAACGCCAGTAGCACCGCATCCGCCATCTCTTCGCTGCAAACGTCGCTTCTGTCGTCCGCACCGGTCTCGTCCATCGCGACGTATATGTCGATGCGATCAAGCAGCGGCGCGGAGATCGTGTTTTTGTAACGCCTGATGTCGTTTAGCGAGCAGGTGCAGGTTAGGTTTTTAGAGAATAGATTTCCGCACGGGCAGGGGTTTTGCGCCGCGACGAAGATAAATTTTGTTTGGTATTCGACCTTGGAATTTACGCGCGAAATCAAAATTCTATTATCTTCTAACGGCTCGCGCAGGCTTTCTAAAATTTGCTTGCCGAAGTGCGGCAGCTCGTCGAAAAACAGTTCGCCGCCGTTTGCGAGCGCGACCTCGCCGATCTTTGCGCCGCTACTGCCGCCGCCGAAAATGGAGCTGCGCGTGCTGGTGTGGTGCGGCGAGCGGAAGGGGCGCAGCGCGCTGAAATCAACGTCTTTGTTATTTAGCGACTCGTAGGCGCACGAGAGCAGCACTTCGCCTAGGCTCTGCGGAGGCAGAATTCTGGCTATCCGCTTGGCGCACATGCTTTTGCCGCAACCCGGGCTGCCCTCAAAGAGGATGTTGTGCATGCCGCACGCGGCGATCAGGCTCGCGCGCTTGGCACGCTTTTGCCCTTTTACGTCTTTGAAATCAAGCGAAAAATCGCGGTTGGGGACGTAAGCTTGCCCGTCAATTTCCACGACGTTTTTAAAAAGCGGATGGGTTTCTCGCATGAGCCTGCTTGCGGCGAACTCTTCATCTAAAAAAAATCTGACCGCATCGCTTAGGCTACTCACCGCATAAACGTCGTAGTTTGGGATCGTGCAGGCCTTTAGAGCAATGCTTTGCGGCACTAAAATTTTAGCGCGCTTCACCTTCGTGCTTAAAAAAAGCAGGATCGAAAAGAGGCTCGCCGTGCTCTTTAAGCTGCCGTCTAAACCGAGCTCGCCGAAGACGAAGAAATCGCCGTCGATGCGCTCTTTTTGCAGCGCGATTAGAAGCGCGATCGCAAGATCGAAGTGCGAGCCGTTTTTGGGCGTGTCGGAGGGGGAGAGATTTATGATGATTTTGGATGCGGGAAATTTAAAATTTAGGCTCACAAGCGCCGCTTTTACGCGGCTTTCACTCTCTTTTATCGTAGCGCCCGCAAGACCGACGATATTAAATCCCGGCAGCCCCCGCACGAATGTCGACTCGACCTCTACGGGGATCAGTGCATCCGTGAAGGCAGCGCATTTTAGGGATTTCATTTCGATTTTTCTTTTAGACTTTTTTTGAATTCTTTATCAAATTTTTTGCGTTTATTGTATCCGATGCGCTCGATGAAAAGATGTCCGTCGAGGTGGTCCATCTCGTGCTGGATACAGACGGCTAGCAGCTCGCTGGCGTCCATTTGGCGGGTATTGCCGGCGCGGTCTTGAAACTGCACCGTGATAAATTCGGCGCGCGTGACGTCCTCATAAAAGCCGGGCACCGACAGGCAGCCCTCCTGAAATACGACCTCGCCCTCCTTTTTTAAAATTTGCGGATTGATGATCTCGATGAGGTCTTTTTTGTCTTGGATTTTTTCCTCATTGGCTAAATTTATGATCAAAGCGCGCACGGGCCTGCCTATCTGGATGGCGGCAAGGCCTATGCCGTTTTTTGCGATCATCGTCTCATACATATCATCCAAAAGCTCGCCCAGCGCCGCGTCGAATTTCACGACCTCGGTCGATCTTTGATAAAGCTTTTTATTCGGATAGGTAAGGACGTCCAGGATCATCTATTTAAAGCTCTTTTGAAGTACTTGATCGATCAGTCCGTATTGCACGGCATCCTCGGCGCTCATAAAAAAGTCGCGATCGGTGTCCTTTTCGACCTGCGCAAGATCTTTGCCGGAATTTTGCGAAAGGATGTTGTTTAGAATTTCTTTCATTCGTAAAATTTCTTTGGCTTGAATCTCGATGTCGGTAGCCTGGCCTTGCGCGCCGCCGAGTGGCTGGTGGATCATTATGCGCGAGTTTGGAAGCGCGTAACGTTTGCCTTTGGCTCCGCAGCTTAGCAAAAACGCTCCCATCGACGCCGCTTGACCGATGCAGATCGTGCTTACGTCGGGTTTGATGTAATTCATCGTGTCATAAATGCTAAATCCGCTCGTAACCACGCCGCCAGGGGAGTTGATGTATAGATAGATATCCTTATCCGGATCCTCCGCCTCCAAAAACAGAAGCTGCGCGACGATCGAGCTTGCTACCGCGTCGTCGATCTCGCCGCTAAGCATTACGATACGGTCTTTTAGCAGCCTCGAGTAGATGTCGTAGCTGCGCTCTCCGCGACTAGTTTGTTCGATAACGTAAGGAATCACCATCATTCGCCTTTCTCTTCACCACTCTTTTTGCCTTGCTTCGTGAAGATGTCGTTAAATAGCTTCTCCTCTATAAGTGCCATCTTAACGGCCGGCAGCATGCCGTTGTTGCGGTATCTATTTAGATGCTCCTTCGGATCGGCGCCGTAGGTGTAGGCCTCCATATAGACCGCTTGGACGAGCTCCTGATCGCTCACATCGATATTGCGTTTTTTGGCTAGCTCGTCGATTAGGAATGTCAGTTTGACGCTGTTTTCGGCAGCCTTTCTAAACTCTTCGCGCTTTTTATCCAGGGCGTCTTTGTTGTTTTTAAATTCCTCGATCTGCTCCTTTGAAAAGCCACTCCAGGCGTTGTTAAATTGCAAATTAATCTCCTGCTCGACGATCGCTTTTGGAAGCGCGAAGTTAAATTTCTCGGCGAGCGCGTCGGCAAATTTAGGCTTTAGATCCTCGTTTATCAGTTTTTGAAGCTTATCGTTTTTGATGCGCTCTTTGATGCGTGCTTCAAATTTCTCCTTGCTCGGCTCTTTCTCGCCCGGAAGCGCTTGCTTTAGCTCCTCCTCGCCGAGCTCTTTGGCAGGTTTTTTGGCCTGAATTTCGTGAAGCTTGACTTTAAAAATCGCGTCCTTGCCGGCTAAGCTTTTCGCGCCGTAATTCTCGGGGAATTTAACCGCTACGTCGCGCTCCTCGCCCACTCTAAGTCCGATCATACCGTCTTCAAAGCCCGGGATAAATTGATTTGAGCCTATCTGAAGGACGTAGTCTTCGGCCTTGCCGCCGTCGAATGGCTTGCCGTCCACGAAGCCTTCGAAGTCGAATTTCGCAAAATCGTCTTTGGCTAGAATTTTTTTGTTGGTTTTAGAAAGCGGAGCGATCATCTGCAAAAATTCCGCCACTTTCTCGTCGATCTCTTTTTGAGTAACGCGCGGGCTACTAAACTTAGGAATCAGCTCCTCGTACCCTTCTACGCTAACCTCGGGCCTGAAAGAAATTTCGATCTCGACGTCGATATCGCCTTTGTTTTCGTCAAATTTAGAAAAGACCGGCTCGGATAAAATTTCCTCCTGTTTTTTCTTTAAAATTTTAAGAGACTCGTCGATCATATCTTTAAGAAGTTCCTGCTTTGCATCGCCCTCAAGCTGCTTGCCGTATCGCTTCAAAACCACCGCGGTAGGCACTTTACCCTGTCTGAATCCATCGATTCTTAGCTGCTTGGAGGCCTTTTTGGCTAGCTCTTCTACTTTTGCCGCGACCTGCTTTGCTTCGATCTTGCTCGCAGCTACCGCATTCGCGGTATCTTTCATTTTTGCTTTTACTTCCATAAAATTCCTTTAAAAAATTTAAAAATAGCTCGTAATATATCAAAAAATTTCTTATTTAAAGTATAAATTCCTAAAATTTACCGAGCCTAAGCGGCTCGCGGCTTTTAAATTTTAAAATTTTAAGAGCCCGCCTTGAAATTTAAAGCGGGACTAAGGCTAAAATTTTACCGATACGTTAAACATAAACTGCCGCGCGTAGCCCATTTGAATAGGTATCACGCTCGTAGTCGTGCCGGTCGAGGATGAGGTATAGTATTTTTTGTCGGTCAAATTTTTGACGTTGAACGAAAAATTCGTATCATAGCCCAAAATTTTAGTATCGTAGCTCACGAAGGCGTCATAAACTACGGCATGAGGCAGCTTAAACGCCGTTCCTGCGGGCACGCTCGGTAGGTTCGTGCGCATATAGTAGGTGTACCACGAGCCGAAGTATCGCGCGCCGCCGCCAAGCCTAAGCCCCTTTGCGCCTAGATGCGCAAAATCGTAGTTGGCAAATAGGCTTGCTTGGTGCTTCGGCGTCGCTTCCAGCGGTTTGCCGATTAGCACCGCAAAAGCGCCGTCGTCCTCACGCACTCTCGTTTTGGTATATGCGTAGCTTGCCGACATGCTAAGTCCCTGCGTCACGCGCCCATTTATATCGAGTTCAAATCCTCGCGAGCGAGCCTTGCCGACCGTCTCACTTATATTATTTACCGTTCGCAGGATGTTTCTTTTATCGATATTAAACACCGCCGCACCCGCAGTGACGCGATCGTTTTGAAATTTAGTGCCGAACTCCACGGATTTGCCTTCCTCGGGCTTTAGATCGCCGCCTATCGCCTCGCCTATGGACATCTGCGGCGTGAAGCTTTGCGCGTAGTTAGTATATACCGACCACTGCGGGCTTAACAGGTACAAAAGCCCGCCCTGATAGGTCGTAGCGGCCTTTTTCTGATCGGTGTTGTTCGGTCCTTGCCAGCTTTGTTTGGCTACTTGATCGTAAAATTCCCTACGCACGCCCAAAGAAAGTATTAGCTCGTCGGTTAAATTTATATTATCTTGCGTGTAAAGCCCGATCGTTCTTAGCTTTTGATATTGTATTTTTGGCTCTCTATCGTTCGTTAAGACGGCGCCCGAAGCGGTCTGTCCGGTAAGCATATTGATGCGTCCTGCGGTGCCTTTTAGCGCGCCCGGACGGTATCTGTAGTAGTTTTTGTAATCCGTGCCGAAAAGGACGTCGTGCCTAAGCGGGCCCGTTTCAAATTTGCCGTTTAGCGTGATGCTTGCCGCGTGCGTGCGGTGTATGAAATTATCGTAGTAGTTATACGATCGCGTCGTGCCGGTAAGGCCTTGGGGCGTGAATGGATTGTTCGGACGGACGTAGCCGTATTCGTGCTTGCTGCGCGAGAAAGCATAGGCGCCTTTTAATATCCAATCCTCGTTAAATTCCTTCTCAAAGCCGAAATCAACCGTATCGAGCTTGCTTTGTAGTTTATTTACCGGCTCGTCGAAGCGGACTTTGCCGCTGCCGTAAATTTTACCCGTACTCGGCACCAAAAATGCGCCGCGATCCACAGGATCGGTAGAGCGGCTATGGGTGTAGCCTAAGTTTATCGAATAATCGTCTCCTTGATACGCAAGCGACGGCGCAAAGAGCGTGTTTTTTATACCGCCGAAATTTCGCCAATAATCCTTCGCGTAGTAATCGAATATAAATCTATACGCAAAGCCGCTATCTGCAATCGGTCCCGTGGTATCAAATCCCGCGTCCCAATAGTTGCGGTTGCCCAGCCCGCCCCAAAGCTCATTTATAAACTCATACTGCGGCTTTTTGGTTACCATGTTTATGACGCCGCCCGGTTGCTGCGCACCGTAGAGCATGCTCGCGGGCCCTTTTAGAACCTCGACGCTTTGAATGGTTTTATTGAAATTGTGCATCACGGCGCCCGGTACGCCGTTGCGCATAATCGAGCCGTCGCGACCCTCGCCGAAGCCGCGCTTGATGATCGCATCGAAAATATTTCCCGTCGTATTCGCGTAGCTTATGCCGCTTACGTTTTGCAGCGATTCCGCTAAGGTTTCTGGCTTTTTGTCTTTTAGATGCTGCTGCGTTACGACGTTTACGGTTTGCGGAATTTCTAAAATTCTCTTAGTCGTCTTGCCGATCTCGCTGCGTACGGCGCGGTAACCGTCGTCGTTATTCGCCCATTCTACGACCTCGATATCGCCTAAGTTTTCGCCCGAGGCGGAGTTTGCTGCGGCGTTTTGTTCGGCGCAAGCAAAGGAAAAAAGCGCCAAAGCCGCGCCAAAACTCATCTTAAATTTCATCGCCAAACTCCTTATAGATAAAGCTTATCGAAACAGCGGATTTTAAACAAAAATTTCTTAAATTTAAATATATTATCATTAACATAATAAGATTGATAAAATTTCGCGCGGAATTTTAAAATTTATCAGCGTTATAAAAGGCGTTTTTGAGTAATATCGCGCATCGATCTTTAAGGAATTGCTAAAAATGGACGAAAAAAGCCGAGCGAAATTTGAAAGCTGCGTGTCGCAGATGCTTGAAATTTTAGGCGAGGATCCGAAGCGCGACGGGCTTGCAAAGACGCCCGAGCGCGTAGCTAAAGCCTATGAGTTTCTAACTAGCGGCTACGAGCTGGATCCAAAAGAAATTTTAAATGACGCGCTGTTTGAGAGCAGCAACAACGAGATGGTTTTGATAAAAGATATAGAATTTTATAGCCTCTGCGAGCACCATCTGCTGCCTATCATCGGGCGCGCGCACGTCGCGTATATCCCGAATAAAAAGGTCGTGGGGCTTAGCAAAATTCCGCGTATGGTAAATATTTTCGCGCGCAGGCTACAGATACAAGAGCAGCTTACCGAGCAGATCGCAGGCGCCATTGAGGAGGTGATCCATCCGCTCGGCGTGGGCGTGGTGCTGCAGGCGCGACATATGTGCATGGAGATGCGCGGCGTGCAAAAGATCAACTCGACCACGACTACGTCGGCACTGCGGGGGCTTTTTATCAGCCGAAACGACACGCGTAAGGAATTTTTCGATCTAATAAATTCTCCGAAAACTTTCGGTTTTTAAAACGGCAAGCGTTAAAGAAAAATTTAGCAATTATGTTATATTATCGTGCGAAATTGATAAAAGAGCGAAATTGTCTGATTAAATTTCAGACAAATTTTAGAAAGGAATTTTATGCAGCGCGTTTATTTGGATAATAACGCCACTACGATGGTCGATCCCGAAGTTTTTGAGGAGATGAAGCCGTTTTTTTGCGATAAATACGGCAACCCAAACTCCCTTCACAACTTCGGCAGCGAGACTCACCCCGCGCTAAGAGCCGCGATGGATAGGCTCTATGCAGGACTCGGAGCTGCGGATGCGGACGATATCGTCATCACGAGCTGTGCGACCGAGAGCAATAACTGGGTTTTAAAAGGAATTTACTACGATAAAATTCTAACCGGCGAGAAGGATAATATCGTCATAAGCTCCGTCGAGCACCCCGCAATCAGCGCGACCTGTGCTTTTTTAGAAAAAATTTGCGGCGTAAAGATCACACGTCTTGGCGTCGATAAAAACGGCTTGATCGATCTTGACGAGCTTAGCGAAAAGATCAACGACAAAACCGCGCTTGTTAGCGTGATGTGGGCAAATAACGAAACCGGCACTATCTTCCCCGTAAAAAAAATCGCACAAATCGCACACGAGCATGGCGCGCTATATCATGCCGACGCGGTGCAAGCGATAGGTAAGATAAAGGTGAACGTGCGCGATGCGGATGTGGATTTTTTAAGCCTATCCGGGCATAAATTTCACGCTCCAAAGGGCGTCGGCGCACTCTACATAAAAGATAGTAAGCCGCTTACGAGCCTACTTCACGGCGGCGAGCAGATGGGCGGACGCCGCAGCGGCACGCTAAACGTCGCGGGCATCGTGGGGCTCGGTAAGGCTTTGGAGCTAGCGAATAAATTTATGGATTTTGAGCGCACGCAGGTAAGCAGACTTCGCGATAAGCTGGAGGATGCGCTTTTACAAATTCCAAACGTAAGCGTCGTGGGCGACCGCAGCATTCGCGTGCCAAACACCATTCTTGCCTCAATCCAAGGCGTCGAGGGAGAGGCGATGCTGTGGGATCTGAATAAAGCGGGCATAGCCGCTTCTACGGGTTCTGCATGTGCGAGCGAGGCGCTTGAGAATAACCCAATAATGGAAGCGATCGGCGCGGATAAGGAGCTGGCGCATACGGCGCTAAGGCTTTCGCTGTCGCGCTTTACTACGGAAGCGGAGATCGATTATGCGATCGAACATATTGGTAAAGCTATCGCCCGTCTGCGCGGGATTTCAAGCACATTTGCTTACGCGCCGCAAGGTTATGAGAAAAATAAAGGATAAAAAATGGCAAAAAATAGTTTGATAAACGGCTCGATCTGGGAGCAGTACTCGCAAAAAGTGCAGGAGCGTATGAATAATCCTCGCTATATGGGCGAGATTACCGAAGAGGAGGCGAAGGCTAGGGGCGGCAAGCTCGTGGTCGCGGACTTCGGCGCCGAGAGCTGCGGCGATGCGGTGCGGTTATATTGGCTGATAGATCCTAAGACCGATAGAATTTTAGACGCTAAATTTAAAAGCTTCGGCTGCGGCACGGCGATTGCGAGTTCGGACACGATGGCTGAGCTTTGCATCGGAAAGACCGTCGATCAAGCGGTGAAGATTACAAATTTAGATGTGGAGCATGCTATGCGAGATAACCCCGATGAGCCCGCCGTGCCGCCGCAAAAGATGCACTGCTCGGTCATGGCATACGACGTCATCAAACAGGCTGCAGCGAACTATAAGGGGGTCGATCCCGCGCATTTTGAGGATGAGATCATCGTGTGCGACTGTGCGCGCGTAAGCCTCGGCACGATCAAAGAAGTTATCCGCCTAAACGACCTTCACACGGTCGAAGAGATCACGCAATACACCAAAGC
>CAURUA010000003.1:0-65899 GCA_963528045.1 uncultured Campylobacter sp.
CATCTAGGCTTCTATACTCGCCTCTGTGTTCTTCATAAAATTTACTTAGTTCGGTCTCATTCACATCGGCTTTACTAGGTGCCACAAAATATGCTCCGAGAGTATATTTTTTTTCGGTCATAAAGTGCGATTTCTCGCCTTCCCAAAATTTCTTTAGCTCGTCGTCGCTAAAAGTGACGTTAGCGTCTGCGTAGATTATCTCTGCAGAAACCTTATCCTGCATAAGCTGCGATGCTGCAAATGCTTCTACGATCTTAGGGCTAGGTGTTATTTTTAGCGCTTTGCCGAGCTTTTCTAAAGTTAGAGCCTTTTGTAGATTACGCTCAAATTCTTTCTTGGTAAGTCCAGAATTTTTTACTACGTTGTTGTAAAGTTCCTTACTAAATGCGCCATTTTCTTGGAAATTCGGCGAGTTTAGCACAAATTCCGCCACATCTTTATCACTAGCCTGAACGCCTAAGTCTTTAGCAAAATTTAGAAAATACGCCTCGCCGATTAGCTGATCTACTGCGATCTGATCTAGATGCATATTTTTGGCTTGTTCTTGAGTAAATTGCCCATCGCTCATAGCACTCAGCCTGTTGTATAGTTCGGAGTATTTTATGTTTAGTTCTTGATTGGTTATGGAAATCTGCCCTACTCTAGCGATTGAGCCTGCGCGGTTAGCGTTCATATCATATGCGCCCCAGCCGACGAAGCCTGCACCCACGAAGGCTATCGTGCTTATCCAAATAGTCGGTATAAGCGACTTCTTATGCTTTTGCATCCATTCTATCATCTAAATCCTTAAATAGCTAACTAAAGAAATTTTTTGTTAGTAATTATACAGATAAAACCTTATGTAAGGCTGAAAAATAGGCATTTTTGGCGAATTATAACGCGTTAGTAAACGATTTGGTATATATTAATCTTAGCTTAGCAAAAGTAGCTTCGAACTCATTTCTAAAATCGCTATTTTTTTCGCCATTTGCTGCGCGCTCCTTGCATGGGCAAAAACCCCATAGCCGCGAATCACCATTATATCGCTATTTTCATTTATCATATAGTTACAAATTTCATACGGCGCACGCTCGTGCCAGTCGTCGTAGTTCTTAGGATCGTAAATTTCAATGCGCTTAAATTTGCTCACCCCAAAGTAATCTCGCGGCAAAATAAAATCATGCTCCAGCGTATATGCGACGAGATATGGTGGTGTCGCGTAGGTTACGAATTTCGCCTCTTTTATATTTTTGTAAATATTTATATGTATATCGCTATCGATGCTAGCATCCTGCCAGCGGTAGTCTTTTTTTGAAAACAGCGTTATAAAATCATCCCTATCCAGGCTATCGAAAATCGCGTCTTTTTTGTTGATCAAGAACTGATTTTCTTTAATTTTTGCTGAAATCGAGCCGTGAAAGATCCCAAAAAGCCTATCTCTAAACATCGAAAGCGAAATTTTGCGTAAAATTTCATAATAATACTCGTCCATTTCTCGCCTTTGTAAAAAATTTCGCTATTATATAGGATTAGAAATTTCAAAAGGATAAATTTAAGTGCAAGCTCCACATATTCCGGTGCTTTTTTCGCAAACGATCGCCGCATTTTCGCAGCTTGAAGACGGCTACGTTATCGACTGCACGCTAGGCTATGGCGGACACAGCGAAGGCATTTTGACCGCTAATCCGCGTCTTAAGCTTATCGCTTGCGACAGAGATGCCGAAGCGATAGAATTTTCGCGCGAGCGGCTTAGTAAATTTAAAGATCGCATAGAAATTTACAAAGCAAAATTTAGCGAAATTTTAGAAATTCTGCCCGAGCAAAAGCTCCGCGCAGTTCGCGGGATATTAGCCGATATCGGCGTTTCGTCTCTTCAGCTAGATAAAAACTGCCGTGGCTTCTCCACTAAAAGCGACGCGCTGGATATGCGAATGGACGAGAGCGCAACGCTAGATGCGGCGTATGTCGTAAACCGCTACTCGCAAGCGGATCTGGCGCGCATTTTCCACGAATACGGCGAGCTAACAAACGCTAACGCAATCGCCTCCAAAATAGCTACTGCGCGGGCTAACGCGCCGCTAACAAGCGCTAAAGCTTTAGCAAATTTGATCGGAACAAAGCCCGTTAAAGGACGCAGCATCAGCACGGCTACGCTAGCATTTCAGGCGATCCGCATCGAGGTAAATAACGAGCTTGGCGAGCTAAAAAGTCTACTTGATCTCATCGAACAAAAATCGCGCGATTCAATTCTAACTAATGCAACTGTCGCTATAATTTCATTCCATTCGCTTGAAGACCGCATAGTAAAGGAGCGATTTAGGGCGTGGGAGCGCGATTGCGTCTGCCCTAGCGAGTTTATGCGCTGCGAATGCGGCGGCGGGCATTCGTTAGGCAAAATCCTAACCAAAAGCCCTATAACGGCAGATGCGCAGGAACTCGCGCAAAATTCTCGAGCTGCAAGTGCAAAGCTTAGAATTTTTTGGCTGAAATAACCGCCTTTGCTTGCTATAAATTTTAAATTTTGACGAAATTTTGTAAAATTTATAGATTTGCAGGCATTAAATTTTAAAATTTTATGGAATTTTAAAATCCAGCTTACAAAGATTCGCTTTAGAATTTATGATATTTTTCAGTGTTATTTCAAACGCGCAATGGTTAAATCATAAAAATTTAGCGAAAAATTTAACGTTTAATTTTACGCTAAATTTAATGTATAATTTTATGGGATTTATTGACTGCTGCATATTTTAAAAACTAAGTGGCAGCATAGATACAAAACAGAGTGAGAGTTAAAATTTGGCGCCTAAAGCAAGCGGCGTAACGTCGAATCTCATTCTTTGCTTTAAAGAAATTTTGTAGGCGAGCCGTTGATTTCATCGCCATTTTAGGCGATAGAGCTTATCTTGCAAATAAATATCTATACTTAACGTTTTAAGTTGCGTAAAAGATGTGATAAAAATTTTAAGCGGTTTTTCAGATTATTTGACAAAATTTTATAAATAGTCAATCTCGGTAAAGTGAGCTCTATTTTTACCTGTCAAAATGAATTTCCCAAGCAGGCGGTGCAAAGGCGAGCAAAATTAACGCGATGCTTCTTTTGTAGCTTCCGCTGCTATACAGTATCGTGAAAAGAGCGAGCAAAATTAACAAAAATAGCCCGCTAAATTAAAATTTTGCTTTTGCTGGCCGAGATAGAATTTGGTAAGTTAAGATAAAATTCCATTTACCGAGGTAAAATTGCAAAGAAAAATTTTGCTCGTAACTTTGGCTTTTAAATTTGACCTTAACGGCCCATTGCTGGGTACACGCTAGCTGCTGGCTTCGAGCAGAATTTTATCTTGACACAGGCGCTTTGGCGGCAAGTAAAGATAAGATCGTGGTTTTAAATTTATGGAGATTTTAGATGAACAAATATGAATATTTTGCCGACGACGATGACGGGCACGACTTCGCAGGGACATCCGATCTAGCGGGCATAGAGCTCGCAAAAAGACGAGCTATGGAGGATCTGACGGATGAGGAGCTAGAGGATAAGCTTGCTGCGGATCTTTCCGCAAAACGAAACTACGCGGGCGCAGCGGGCGGTTACGACGATTTTACTGGCTTGGGATTCGAAAGTTCAGGCTTCGCAAACGCCCAAAACTATCTAAATTCCGAAAGCGGCGGAACAAAATTTAATAAAAACAGCAAAGTAAAATTTAAAGGACGCAGCGACGCAAATATTTCAGCCACTCGCGGCAGCGATAATTCCAGCGGAGCGAGCTACGGCGATTTTGCAGGTGCCAATTTTGTCGGCAAGGTGGATTACGCGGCGTTTGCGGGTGCGAACTTTGCAAGCACGCAAAATCAAAATTACACGGATCTGGGCGCGCAGGATTATTCAAGCCTTGCTGCAGGGCGCAGCTATGGCAGTTTCGCGGGCGCGCAGGACGAGCTACTACGCAACTACGATGCCGAGAAAAAAAAGGAGAAAAATCTCACGCTTTATCAGCTTTTAGTCGCTTATCTGCTGATCGGATTTGCGTTTTTGCTGACGGTACCGGCGATTTATATCCGCAACGAAATTTATTACATCAGCCGCGACATCGCCGCGCTTCGCACCAAGCACGAGGTTTTACTTGAAGAAAATCGCGCGCTTAACAACGACATCGAATATCTGCGTTACAAAAATGAAATTTTAGATCCGCAAAGCGTGCAAGAAAATGGGCGCTGATGGGATTTTGCTCGCGGCGTTTGCGTTTTTTGCTGCGCTAGTGCTTGCTCTACTGATCGCGCTCGTGCTGCAAAACCGCCGCATAAGCGATGCAAACTCCACGCTCAGCGAGCTTTTAAGCGAAAGGCTCACGGCTCAAAGTGCGAGAGCAAGTGCCGAGCTTTTTAAGCTAAATCAAGGCCTAAATGACGGCTTTAACGATAAGCTCTATTATCTTAATAGATCCCTGAGCGAGGGCTTGCAGCGCCAAAACAGCGCGCTTAGCGAAAATTTAAGCTCGCTAGATCGTGGCTTTAAGGACATAGCGGAAAATCTAGCGCGAATGAGCGAGCAAAATAAAACTTCACTTCAGGTACGTGACGAAATCGCAAGGCTAAACTCGATTTTAGGCAACGTCAAGCTGCGTGGCAACTTCGGCGAGTACCGATTAGAGAGAATTTTATCGATGATTTATGGGCAAAACGCCGCGTTTTACGAGCTGCAAAAGCACCTACCAAACGGCAGGATCGCAGACTGCGCGCTACATATCGCAAAAGAAAAAATTCTTTGCATCGACTCAAAATTCCCACTTCAAAGCTATGAAAAGATCATCGCCGCCTCCGCCTCAAACGATGCCGCGGCGCTTGCTAGTGCGGATAAGCAACTCGCCACTGATATGAAAAAGCACGCCGCAGATATCGCGGAAAAATACATCATACCGCCTCTTAGCACGGAGTTTGCGGTGCTATTTGTACCCAGCGAGGCGGTTTTTGTCTATGTCTGCGAGAAGCTGCCGCAGGTGCTTGAATACTGCGCGCAAATCGGCATTTTTGCGGCATCGCCCACGACGCTACTGGCGCTTTTAGGCACGATCCGCACCTTCGTAAAAGACGAGGTGCTCGCGCAAAATATCAAATCGGTAAAAGATGAAATTTACGCGCTAAAATCGGACTTTGAGGCGCATGCTAAGTATGCGACATCGCTTCAAACATACGCAGATAAGCTCGCCGCGCAAGCGGAGCTTTTAAACAAAAATGCAAAATCTCTAAAAGCCCGCTTCGAGCGTTTTAGCGAACTGTAATGAGGCAAACCGTAGCGTACAATGTAGCTTGGAGTACTTTAGCAAGCTTATAACGCGGCGGAATTCCACGGATGGGCGAGTGGCATTCAATTAAATTTACGCCTCGCTTATTTTGCAGATAAAATTTCCATTTGAGGCAGATAGATAGAATTTAAAACTCAGCTTAATGGATTTGTTACGCGAGCAAGCAGAATTCGAAGGCTGTCTGACGCGCATAAAATTTGATCGGCTAAATTTCATGGACGCGCGAGCTAATTCAATCCGCTCAAGCATTAAACGCACGCCCTCATCACGATGTGGCAAGATCAATCGATACGCTTTCCGCCCAAGAAATTCAGCGCTGCTATACCGAAACAAAATTTGACGCCACATTATTGCGTACGTAATTTGCGGTTGCAGGCAAAATTCTACATTTCAGAGGCAGAATTCATGATTCATGAGCGAAATTTCATATTTTGGCGAAACTTTAAAAAGCGGCTTATAGGCACTACGAATTTAAGACAATAGCGCTGCGAGCGAGATTAGCCGTTTAGCACTAAGAATTTTATGGACGTTGCGCAGATAGAATTTCATATTTTGACAAAATTTCAAAAACGATCTGCAAGCGCACAAAATTAATCTACAATCCCAAAAGCTCATAAATTTGTATTTTACGGCGACACAGGAACCTCGCGCATTAAGGCGTAGCCAAGATAAACATCGCGCTAATACGCGGTGGTGCTTTGGACGGTTGGTGCGAGCGTAAAGCAAAAATCGCGGTTACTTGCAAGCTTAAACCCTCGCTACGTATAAACAAGCTGAATAAAATTCTACGCCGAATAGTTTTTGTCGCCATTCGTAAAATTTCAGCGCAATTTAGCTCGCGAAATTTTACCAGCCACAGCAAGTGGCGTAAATTTTAAAATTTAACTCGCTAAATTTTAAAGTCGCGGCATTTTGAGCGGCTAAATTGTAGGCAAACTCTCATAAGGCTTTAGCTTTTGCATACAAGCCTGCATGGCTTTCTAAAATTATCGCCGGGCAGCTTATTTTGTGTATTAGGTGTTTATTTGGAGTAAAATTTTAAAAACGGACGCGAATCTCAAAACATACGCCGTATTTAAAAAACAGAAAGATTAGACGCGCAATCTTACGCGACGGCAAGATGAAATTTTAAGTTTGACGCGGCGCCAAAACACACAAAATTTTCTTGCGAAATCGTAAAATTCTAAAATTTCTCAGCAAAAATCAAAGCCATAGCACTGCAAATTCGCCAAATACCTTCGCGCTAAAAATTCCAAAGCTCACCTTTGCAATCCAAAATAACCACACGTCTAAATTCTGCGCGCAAATTAAAATTACCGAACGTAAAAACTCGCATACGCAAGCGAAAAAATCGCACTGCGCCTTAAAGCTACCCTAACGATCTAGTTTTACCGCTCTTATACGCCGCGAAAATCGCGCAGCAGGTCAAAACCGAGTAACAGGATTTTTGAGACCTGATTTTACGATCGATCCAAGCGCCTAGGCGCTGATCAAATCCGCACGGCGGAATTTTTGAGCGCGACTTCGCGACTTCAAGGCTTCGCGCCGATTCGATTAATAAATTGCGCGCCCTTTAGCTAATGCGGAGTATGTGGCGCGTTATACGATTACAGCAAATTTGGCGTGCTAAGCTAAATGCGGGCATGAATAGGCACCACACTATGCTTCACACCGCGACTTTGAATCGCCAGATCCAAACATACGTAATAAATTTTAGACGCTTTCTGCTTCGCGCAAAATTTTCAATAATTTTTAGCGATTTTATAAAATTTTAAGCGTTTTACGCCGCTGCGCCGCAGTCATGTTTATACTAAATCACGCTCAATCCGCGCTGCCTACTTATCGGTCGCGCAATTTTTATTGTAGTAGGCAATGGTGCGCTCGTACTCGTCGTAAGTCTGTATATAATCGTTCGCAACGCTTGGGTTTGCATATCGATTCTCGACCGCCAAGAGCTCCGCTTCGAGCTCTTTATAGCGCTCATAAACCTCCGCACAGGCGCGATCGTGGGCGTCGCCTTGCAAGATTATAGATTTATCGGAGCCTGCGCAGCCTCCGAGCCCCAAAGCAATGGCGCAAAGCGTACCGCATAAAATTAAGCTTTTCAAAATTTTTTCCTTATTCCAAGTAAATAAATTCGGCGTAAAAATAGGTGTGGTTATAAGCCGAGTTCCGTTACAGCGGTCATTTATCTAGACCGATTTTTGCAAATCGGTTCGAGCGAACGGTTCAAATATAAGACGAAACCACCCGTTCTTGCTGCAGGTTGGGTTTGCATTGCCGCTCGTGTCTCCACGCGCGCGGTGGGCTCTTACCCCGCCCTTTCACCCTTACCGCTTGCGCGGCGGTTTGCTTTCTGTTGTACTTTCCCTAGGGTTGCCCCCGGCGTCCGTTAGACGCAACCTTGTCTTATCGCAGCTCGGACTTTCCTCTCCTTGCGGAGCGACCGCACGCCACACCCGAGCGCAATTATAGCTTTTTTGGCTTAAATTTCAGGACTCGCGGAATTTAAGGGGCGGAATTTTGCGGCGTGAACAAATATAAACTCCAGCCCCCGCACCATTACCTCCGGAGGATGACGACGATAAAGAAGCTAATAAATTAAATTACATCTTTAACAAAAAAGGACATAAATTAGATGATTTTTAAATAAATTTGAAAATAATCAACAACAAGCTTATAATGCTATAATTAAAGAACTTGAAAAAGATATGGCAAATGGTAAGTTGCCAAATAATTTTACTATGGTCATAAAGTCAATATTAAAGGCTATGAAATTACTGTACGTGGAGTTATAAAAAATGGAAAACCAAAAATCGGAACGATGTTTATCCCTCGATAATTTTACAGATATTGCAAATATCGAAGCTGAAATTATTAAGCTAATAAGTGATGATTTAAGCGATCATGTGCTTTATGAGCAGTTTGAAAATTCAAAAATTACAAAAAGAGAGGTTTCGACAGCCGGATATTATTGCCATTTCGAGTGTAAAAAAATATTAGGAAAAAGCAAAAACAACGGCTTTGTCGGCAATGTAAATTTAATGCTTTCTAATGAAAACATTGGAGGAGCAATGGTCTTTTTGGAAAATGGAATTTTAAAAATGTTAGAATGCTACTTTTGGGAAGAGAATAATTTTTTTGAAAATATTGTAAACGGGCAATAGTAGATAAAAGACTTAAGCGATTTTAAGCTTAATAATATTTTGCTGGTTATTGGCCAAAATGAATTTGGGCAACTATAAAAAGGTGAATTTTATAAAATTTCACCTACGGCCGAGCCGAATAAAATTTTAAATTCTATGGCTTAGACAAAACGACGCGCCTACTGCGATAAAATTTCATAAAATTTCACGAAATTTCACGAAATTTTTCTACCGCGCAAATTTAAATCCACGCAGCAAGCTCTAAAATTCCGTAAAATTCCGCGTGGTGCGCCGCGACGTAGCCAAGCCCTACTCTACAGCGCGGTTTAACGTGGGGCGCGGGGTAACGGAGCCCCACTCCGCGATACGGTGCAGTGCGGTGCGCTACGCCGTAGCGCAAGTGCGGCGTGAACCCCACTCTACAGCGCGGTTTAACGTGGGGCACGGGATGACGGAGCCCTACTCCGCGGCGCAATGCGGCTCAATCCTCGTCCGTCGTGGCGCCCTCGAATATATCTCGGTGCAAAATTTCTTCCAAAACGACCGTCGCATAAGAGCCTTTCGGCAGGTAAAAACTGAAGCTAAAATGCGCGTTTTGCGCATCATAGGCGTGCTGTACGCGCTCCATAAAGCTCCACGCAAACCTGCGCGAGCCGTTCATCTGCGCCTCAAGCTCGCGAGCAGGCGCGAAAATCTCATCTTCAAATTTACCGCCAAGCCCGCTAGCTCGCAGCTTAGCTCGCCCCGCGATAAGACCTGCGCTCGTGATTTCTCGCCTCGCGAAGCGCTCGCACTCCGCGCCAAGATCGTCGCAGCTAAAAAACGCGCCGTGCGGAAAGTGTCCTAAAATCTCGCCCCTTAAAAGCTTAAAAAACTGCGGCTGAGCCGCGATCTCGCGCGCCTCCTCCTTGCTTAGCCCGTAAATTTTAGCTAACTCTCCAAGGCTAAATTCCGCCGCAAATTTTGAAATTTCGACCCGCTTGCTAAGCCAGCGATTGAAAAGCTCGCTCTGATAGGCGCTGATTAGAAAGTCGCGCATTTTGGGGTTTTTAAGCCGCCTCTGTCCGCGCAGCACCTCCTCGCCCTGCGCCGCGTTGTCGCCGAACTTGCCGAAGCGCTGATAGCCGAAGTAGTTCGCAAAGCCCTCGCGCTCTAGCGTATCTAGCGCGGCTGCGAGCTTGACGGCGTCGGGCGGTAGGACCTTTTTTAGGCGGATAAAAAAGTCGTTGCCCTTTAGATGTCCGATTTTAAGCTTGTTTTTGTGCCTTTGCACGCTTAAAATTTTAAGGCTTTCGTGCGAAAATCCGCCCAGCGCGGGCTCAAATTTAGCAGGCATGCTAACGTGCTGCGTCGTAAGGCCTTGCTTATCTTTAAGTCCCGCATAGCCGAACTCGCGCATCTTAGCGCCCGTGCGTTCGCTTAAAATCCGCAGCGCCTCGTGCGTGCCGATGCCCTTTTTTTGCAGCAGCAAAATGCAGTGCTCGCCCTCATTGCTAGGCTCGTAAAGCGGCACTTCGCGCACGACGAAATCGCTTGAGTTTTTACTAAAATGCGCATTTATCGGCGCGTGATTTAGGGTGTATAAATTTTTCATAGCCCGCCTTTGCGTTAATCTAAGGCTCAATTTTATAAAATTGAGCCTAAAAAACTCATTATTAAGGCAAATTCTAGTATCATTGCTCTAAAAAAAGGATGAAAAATGCTTCAAATCAGGCTCTTTCGCTTCGATCCGCACTGCGACGTCGCAAGCTACTTCAAGCCCTATGTTTATGAAAGCGCGCCCTTTGCCGATCTTGCGGCACTGCTTGATCACATCTGCGCGCACGATCCATATTTTAGCGCGCAGGGAGTGGAATTTGTAAAAATCGACGGCACGACGGTGAGCGTAAAAGAGCCGCTAGATACGCTCATAGCGCACTTTGGAAGCGAACTAATCATCGCGCCTCTTAGCGAAAAAGAGGCGATTAAAGATCTACGCTGCAAGCCGAGGGCGTTTTTGGATAAATTTAAAGCCTTTGAGAGCATCGCGGACGCTGCTGATTTCGAGTTTTACAAAAGCCTCGCGCCCTATTTTTACTCGACGAAAATCCCCGCATGCTCACGGGAGTTTTTGGGCAACAGCGCCTTTATCTTCGCGCACCGCCTGATGCAGACGCATCCGAGCGAGCGCATGAGGATTTTGGAGATCATCGAGCCGCAGATGGCGTATTTTACGAAGTGCGACGCCGTGGGGATGGAGTTTGACGACCGCGCGGCATACAGGGCGTTTTGCGACATTTTAAAATTTGAGCCCGCGCGCAGCAATAAAATTTTAAGTGCGCAGAGTATGGCGGAATTTGACGCAGCGGGCGCAAAGCACGATTTTAGCGGCTTTAACGTCTCCGTGTGGTACGACGAGGCTGCGGAGGAGCTGGCTAGCAGGCTGGGCGCGCAGATCGTGCACTTTGAATGTGAAGGCGCGCCGCTTGGAGCGCAGATATACGAGCGGGAGCGGGAGTGCGCGCTGCGGCTGGGGGGCGAAATTTTATTTGACGCGTTTGACAGCGGAAGCGATTTTTTGCTAGTAAATTCCAAGCTCGCGCTTGATTTTTTAGACGGCAGAAGCGATGAAATCCAAAGGCTTTTCGGTAGAGATCTCGCGGGCTTTTATCTAATTACGGCGGATGAGCTCATCGCTCTAGCTCGCGGCGAGAGGCCAGACTTTTCGGCACGCAAGCTAAAGCCGACGCTGATTTAAGCGGACGAGGGTTTAAAATTTATCCTATTGCGACGATAAAATTTTAAATCGACTGCATATTTATGATCGGTATAAAGCAAACAGTTTTCTTAATCGCAGTCGGCTTATCCTATACTATTTCTTTAATTCGGCATTTGCCTGCTTTTGGTATTAGATTCACAATTTTATTTTCCTTTCCTTGAATCTATAACGGTTATTTTAAAATTTTTTACCTGTTTCCTAAGTCCATCAAAGCCGAATGCTATAAAAATATTTCTTAGTAATGGTATTATCTTGCTTTTTGGAAGATTGTGACTTTGCTCCGGATATATAGATATAACTTTCCATACTCTATCGTATACCACCTCATTTACTTTTTGATCCCTTACATAATATAATATAATATCGAATATATCGCCTTTATAGTATAGTTTCCACAATGTTTCAGGAAGCATCGCATGATCACAGTTTGGATCAGGAAAATGTCCAGTTTCCATAATCCAGCAATCTAAATTTCTATCAATAATCCATGGTTTACATTTCGGTAATCTCTCATACATTGGATTATACTTATGATAAATCTCACTAAGTCCATACTTTTCATCGTCCTCTTTTGTAATGATTGCATTTTCAAATGCCATCTTCTTCTCCTTAAAATTTAATGTTTAAAAATTATATCTACAACGTGTTTATATTCGCTTATATGCTCGTAGATATCGCCTTCGCTTTTAGTACCTAGTTTTCTAACCATATCGTTTAGAAAAAATTTCTCAAAATTTTCAGCGGTTACCTTAGCGCCGCTACTAGTGCGCACATCTTTACCGTTTGCAATATCTGCTAAAATTTGATCGGCTTGTTTACTCGTCATTTTCTATCATCTATATTTAATCGTGCAGAAAAGTTACGACTTCGTGTTCTTTTGGCAGAAATTTTCTGCCATCGATACCATCATCTCCGTATTCCAATAATACTTCATTTAAAATTTCATAAATTTCATCCATTGAAATATCTCCAATATCAGAATTTACGCTTTGGAATTTATATTTGATTTTAAATGGATTTTCCGTGAAATATTTACTTGTAGTCTCATCATAAATTCGCCTTATATCAAGCTCGATATTTTTACCTCTATAATGCAGTAGCCAAATAACTTCTCCCGTAAGACCATCTCTTGGGTCTGGCAAAGGCACTCTGCAAACAAACATAAACCAGGCATCTCTTTGTCTATCTATAACCCAATCCAGCTTATCTAGGTAGTAATCATCATAGACTATTGAGCCATATTTTAGGCAACAATTATTTATAATATTTGCAACATTGTATCTTTCCAAATCAACTTTAGAAATATGCTCCGCAATAAACGCCATTCTCTCCTCCTTAAGAATTTAAAATTTTAGACCGCTTGCGGGTTGCCGCCGTGTTTTGCTCTTGTGACAAATCGTTTAGCCATTTGCGCAAATGGCTAAATATACGCTAAATTTTATCTTTCCGCGCCGCGTAAATTTTAAAATTTCGCTTTTATGTAGGCGCTGTTTTTTTACAGGTCTCTCGCCGATAACTCGCCGCCTGTAGTTTAGATGAAATTTAAAATTCCACTACCTGAACGCACGGATAAAATTTTGAAATTTCGTCGTCCGCACGCACGAACGAAATTTTAAAATTCCACACTGCCTAACACGAGCGGGTGAAATTTTATAAAATTTTGCCGCCGCAAATCAAAGCGCAAATAAACGCGCTAGCGCACAGAAATCGCGCGAATTAGTAAAAGTCGCGTTTGAATTTTATCGATAAATTTATAAATTTCGACTACGCTTCGGCGGTTTCGTTTTCGTCGATTACGGCTTGCATCGTGTCTCTAGCGTGCTGCAGCCAATCTTTATCGCTCGTATCGAGCAGGTCTAGGTAGATGATTTTGACGTGTCCGCTGTGGACGGTGAAATCGTGAGAGTTTGCGATGTGCTGCGTGCCGATGAGTACCACGGGCTGGACGCGCAAACCGAGCTTGCTAACGATCGCTTTGGCGCCGCTTTGGAATTGCAAAAGCTGCGTGCCGCGATGTCTGGTGCCCTCGGGAAACATCGTGATGACGCGCCCTTCGCTCACGCGCTGCTGCACTTCGTGCACGATCCGCACCAGATCGCGCGGATTTGAGCGATCGACCTGGATCATCTTCGGAAGAGTGATGATTTTGCCGATGATAGGGATGTCTGCGATCTCCTTTTTAGCGATCCAGCAGATATCGGCGGGATGGGTTTCTTCGAGCACGACGATATCCATTATGCTTTGGTGGTTGGCGATTACTAGCTGCGCGCGCGGATCGGGAGTGCCTATGATCTGGATATCGTACCCGATGCCGTAGCGCTGGAAGCGCCCCCAAATGCGACGAAAGCGGCGATGAGAGGAGTTTTTCACCGCCATGGCGATCACGACGCAAATGACGGTAAAAATAAACCAAATCGCGTAAAATAACGCTCTAATCCTTGCTAAGCTCATCTTTTTTAACCCAGCCGATCTTGTTGCCGCCCAGCATAATTTTATAAAATTCCTTATTCGTACCCAAAATTTCAACCTTTTCGGGATTTTTAGTCACGTAAAACACGGTGGAGCTTTGCATAGGCAAAATTCTAACCGGGGAATTTTGCGCGATACTGCCCGTGCCGTAAGGCCTTTGCGCATAGAAATTTACCGCCAAAATCAGCACCGCAAAGATAAGCGGCGTGATATTTTTACTAAGCAAAAACATCACCAAAAGCACGGCAGCTAGCGTGTAGATCGCGATCTGCTTGTAGGCTTCGAACTTGCTCTCTTTCGGATTTAGACCGATCTGCGTGCTAAGATCCTCGGCGCGCGGATTAAGCTCAAGACCGAAATTTTCAAATTTTTTAGTATTAAGATTGAAATAGCTGAAGTCTAAATTTGTGATATTTTTATCTACGACGGCGAAATAATATCCGCTCTGACTTGCGTATGTGCCGCGCACGGAGTCCACACCCTGCTTGATAATGGCTGGATTATCGATACTAAAAGCGCTGATTGCGCCGTTTCGGATACCAAGATCGAGCGTGAGTAAATTCGATGCGTCGTCAAATTTGGTAGTTTTGTAGTTTTTAAGTTTCAGCTCGTCGGCTACGATATGCGAAAAATTAGGCTTCGTGTCAAGCTTCATAAATTCCGGATTATCAGGTTTGATAGAGCTTTTTTCAAAGAATTCTCCGTTGCGCTGCAAGGTCAAAACGAGCTCATTGATCTTGTCGCTCTTATCGCTTGCCGCAAACCACAGCGTCGTCTCAAACATCTCGTCGCCCTCAATCCACGTAAGATTATCGGCATTAAGCCACTTCATACCATTGGTGCGGCCGATCTCTAGCTTTGGCTTAACGGTGATTTTCTGCCCTAAATACACGGCGAAATCAATCTTAAAAATTTGATTACAATACACCTTCCTAGGCATCCCGCTGGCTTTTAGCGTAAGCTCTTTAGGCTTAATGTCCTGATAGACCTTATCGTCGGATACATCAAGATCGACTTCGTTAGTAGGCGCCAAAGCCTTAAGATCGTCGATACTTAGATTATCCATCGACATAACCTCTTTTTTATTGTATTTCAGCATAACCTTGGAATTATCGCGTGTCTGCGGCTCGTCCGGCTTATCCTCAGCTTTTTTCGGTGCGTATCTACTTAGATCATCGAGCGAATCGATCTCAATCTCCGGCGCAGCAAACGCAAGCGTGCAGACACCTAAAATAGTAAGAATTCTTTTTAGCAAATTAAGCCTTTTAGCATTTTCTCTCCGTCTGTGCCGCCTAAAATAGGCTCTATCGCGCGCTCAGGATGCGGCATCAGGCCGAAAATCTTTTTGTTTTTATCACAAATCCCCGCGATTGCGTCCACTGAGCCGTTCGGATTTAGATCCGCGCCGTTTTCGTCGCAATATTTTAACAACACGCAGTCCTCGTCGTATAGCGACTTTAGCGTATCGGCGTCCGCATAATAATTACCCTCGCCATGCGCAATCGGGATATTTAAAATTTCGCCTTTGTCGCAACAGTGCAGAAATTTATTGTCGTTTGAAACGACACGCAGATGGTGAAATTTTGAGATAAAGCTTAAATTTATATTTTTATTCATCGCGCCTGCGAGCAAGCCTAGCTCCAAAAGCATCTGAAAGCCGTTACAGATGCCTAGGATATAGCCGCCGCGCGCAGCATGAGCGAGAACCGCCTTCATCACCGGGCTAAATTTGGCAATAGCAGCCGTCCGCAGATAATCTCCGTGGCTAAAGCCGCCAGGAAGCACGATCAGATCGGCGTTTATGTCGGTTTCTTTATGCCAGATTATCTGCGTTTCACAACCGAGCTTATCAAAGGCGTATTTGGTGTCGCGCTCACAATTCGTGCCGGGGAAATTGACGATCGCTACCTTCATATCACGATCTCGTAGTCTTCGATGACGGTGTTTGCCAAAATTTCATCGCACATTCTAGCGACATCGGCATAAATTTTATCCCTATCCTCGCCATCTATATCAAGGACGATCTGTTTGGCTACGCGCACATCTCGCACGCCGCTAAATCCAAGCGCAGCGAGGGCGTGCAAAACCGCCTTGCCCTGCGGATCGAGCACGCCCTGCTTAAGCCTTACGTTTACGATTACCTTCATCGCTTATCCTAAAATTCTACGCAAGACCTCTTCGTAGGCCACTTTTACGCTACCGAGATCCTGCCTGAATACGTCCTTGTCGAGCTTTTTATCGGTCTGTTTGTCCCAAAAGCGGCAGCTATCAGGGCTGATCTCGTCTGCAAGTAGGATATTTCCGTCCTTATCCCTGCCAAGCTCGATTTTGAAATCCACGAGCTTTAAATTTCGCTCATCGAAAAATTTAATCAAAATTTCATTGATCTTGCGCGCGATCTTTTTGAGCTCGTCAAGCTCGCTTTGGCTCTTTACGGCGCCGAGTAGCACGCAATGCTCGTCGTTTAGGATCGGATCGCCCAGCTCATCGTCTTTATAGCAAAACTCCACCAGCGTAAACGGAAGCTTCGTGCCCTCTTTGATGCCCAGGCGCTTTGTAAGCGAGCCGGTGGCGATATTGCGAGCGATGATCTCAAGAGGGAAAATCTTGCATTTTTTTACGAGCTGCTCGGTCGGACTGATCGTCTCAACAAGCGCGGTGTCGATGCCGTGTTTTTTAAGCAGATCAAAAATCAGCGTCGAAATTTTACAATTCAGCGCGCCCTTGCCGCTCTCTTCGGCCTTCTTGACGCCGTTAAACGCCGTCAGCGAATCTTTAAATTCCGATATCAAAAGATCTTCACTTTCGTTAACCGACCACATCTTTTTGCCCTTGCCTTCGTAGATAAGCTCTTTTTTGGTAGCTTGCATCACACTCTCCTTACTTGATGTTTAGAATTTTTATCGCGTCTATTGCGGTTTTTAACTGGATATCGTTATTAATCTGCTCTGCTGTGATGAAATTTTTCTCATCCTTTTTCTGAGCATCTTTTTTCTTGGTCTCAACCTTGGCTAACTCGCCTTGCAGGTGCTTTTTGAGATCAGCTTCTTTTAGCGAGAATTCATCCTCGTCGCGGCTCGGCACCTTGCCCGGCGCCACTATGAGATCAGGCGTCACGCCCACCGCTTGGATGGTGCGGCCGCTTGATAGATAGTATCGCGCGATGGTTAGTCGCAGAGCTTCTTTATCCTCTATCGGCAGGATCACCTGCACGCTTCCCTTGCCAAAAGTTTTTTCACCAACCAACACGGCACGCTTTAGATCCTGAAGCGAGCCGCTTACGATCTCGCTTGCGCTTGCGCTACCGCCGTTTACTAGCACTACCAGTGGCAGGTCGGTGATCTTCTTTTTAGGATCGGCGTTATGCGCTTCGGTTTCGTTTTTCGCACGCCCTTTTTGAGAGACGATAAGACCTTTGCTTACGAATAAATTTACAAGCCCGATCGCTTGATCCAAAAGCCCGCCCGGGTTGTTTCGCAGATCCAAAATAATACCCTTGGCGTCTCTGTGCTCTTTTATAAATTTGCTCGCATCCGGAACTACGTGCTGATCGAAATTCGTAACGCGCAGATATAAAATTTTATCATCCTCGATCATCTTGGCATAGACCGATTCCACTTTGATTATGTCGCGGACGATCTCGACGTCGAAAGGCTTGCTAACACCTTTGCGGACGATCGTTAGAGTGATTTTAGTTTTAGGCTTGCCGCGCATTTTTGAGACCGCATCGTCGATCGTGATGCCGAAGGTCGCATTGCCGTCGATACGCAAGATCACGTCGTTAGCCTGAATGCCCTTTTTATCCGCCGGCGTACCCTCGATAGGCGAGATGACGGTCAGAGCGCCGTCCTTCATACCCACTTGAATTCCGAGTCCGCCGAACTCGCCCTCGGTCTGGACTTTCGTGTCGTTAAACGCCTTTTCGTCCATGTAGCTTGAGTGCGCGTCGAGGTTATTCATAAGCCCTGAGATCGTCTTGTCCACAAGCTCCGAGAATGTCATCTCATCGACATAATTGTTTTCGACGATCGCAAGCGTTTTAGTAAGCTTGGCTAGCGCCTCCAGACGCGTTTTTTCGCTGTCTGGTTTTTTAGTCGCATTGACCTCTCTGGCTTGTAAATTTCCGGTAAAAAAACTAACGCCTAAAAATAGAGAAAATATGAATCCCAAGCCGAAGAAGAGGTGTTTTTGTCGCAAAGTTTATCCTTGAAAGTAAAATGGAGTGAATTTTATAGAAAATTGGCTAAAAATAAGGTAAATTTCATACGAAATTTGCGCGTTTACGGATAAATTTAAGCCGAAAATTTTAAAATCTCACTAAAAAACCTTGACATAAAGACACTAAAGTTATATAATGCAATCAACTTCAACTTTAGGAGAAAATTTATGAACGAAACTATTGAAATTTTAACCGATAAAATGCGCTCTTTGCTCGAAAGTAGCGTTTCTTTGGCGATCCATTCCAAAAATAGCGAAGTGGGCATATTGCACATGCTCTGGGCTTTGGTAGCCGACAGCGGCTCTGTGCTAAATCAAATTTTTAATAAATTTAGTATCGAAAAAACCGCGGTCGAGCTTGAGATCAAAAGCGAAATTTCAAATTTGCCTACGAGCTCAAACGTCACGAAGGAAAACGTGCGAATCTCGCGCGAGCTGATGAACTCGCTAGAGGTCGCAAAAGGGCTGATGACGAGCTCGGGCGATAAATTTATCGCCGTAGATACCTGGCTGATTGCGAATTTAAACGCAGATCCGCTAAAGAAAATTCTGTCTAAATTTGCAGATCTTAGCGAGATCAAAAAGGAGCTAGAGGCGCTTCGCGGCGGCAAAAGCATCGATTCGCAAACCGCCGACGAAACTCTTGAAGCGCTTAGTAAATTCGGCGTCGATCTCACCGCCAGGGCGATCGCGGGCGAGCTCGATCCGGTCATCGGTCGCGACGAGGTAATCTCGCGAATGATGCAAATTTTAATCCGCAAGACGAAAAACAACCCTATCCTACTGGGCGAGCCGGGCGTGGGAAAAACCGCGGTCGTCGAGGGTCTTGCGCAGCTGATTGCAAAAAAAGAGGTACCGCTCAGCCTACAAAACAAACGCGTCATCGCGCTTGATATGAGTGCGCTGATTGCGGGCGCGAAGTACCGTGGCGAATTTGAAGATAGGCTCAAAGCCGTCATAAACGAGGTCGTAAAAGCCGCGAACGTCGTGCTTTTCATCGATGAAATTCACACCATCGTAGGCGCAGGCGCAAGCGAAGGCTCGATGGATGCCGCTAATATCCTAAAGCCCGCTCTTGCGCGCGGCGAGCTGCACGCTATCGGCGCTACGACGCTGAAAGAGTACCGAAAGTATTTTGAAAAAGACGCCGCGCTTCAGCGCCGCTTCCAGCCCGTAACGGTCGCGGAGCCTAGCGTGAGCGAGGCTACGGCGATCCTGCGCGGCATAAAGGAGCGGCTAGAGGTGCATCACAACGTCACCATCACCGATAGCGCGCTTGTGGCGGCTGCAAGGCTAAGCGACCGCTATATCAGCGATAGGTTTTTGCCCGATAAGGCGATCGATCTCATTGACGAAGCGGCGGCGGAGCTTAAAATGCAGATCGAAAGCGAGCCCAACGAGCTTGCCAAGGCCAAGCGCGACATCCTTACGCTTCAGGTCGAAAAGGAAGCCCTTAAGATGGAGGATGACGGCAAAAGCGACGAGAGGCTCGCGCAGATCGATAAAGAGATCGAAAATTTAACCGAGCAGAAAAACGCGCTTCAGGTTAAATTTGAAAACGAAAAGTCCGTGTTCGGCGGCATCAGCGAGGAGAAAAAAGCGATCGACAGCCTCAAAAACGAAGCGAGCTTAGCAAGACGTAACGGCGATCTTAGCAAGGCCGCCGAGATCGAATACGGCAAGATCCCCGCCGCGCAGGCAAAGGTCAAGGAGCTTGAAGCGAAGTGGGACGCGATGAAAGAAAACGGCGTGCTTTTGCGAAACCGCGTGGACGAGGAGAGCGTGGCTGAAATTTTAAGCAAGTGGACGGGCATCTCGGTAAGCAAAATGCTCTCCTCCGAAAAGGAGAAATTCCTCCACATCGAAGAGCACCTAAAAGAAAGCGTCGTGGGGCAGGATGAGGCGCTGCACGCCATCGCTCGCGCCGTCAAGCGCAACAAAGCCGGTCTCGTGAACGAAAACCGCCCGATCGGAAGCTTTTTGTTTTTAGGCCCTACCGGCGTCGGCAAGACCGAGAGCGCAAAGAGCTTAGCGAGGTTTTTGTTCGACGATGAGCGGGCGATGATCCGCTTCGATATGAGCGAGTATATGGAAAAACACAGCGTCAGCCGCCTACTCGGCGCGCCTCCGGGATACGTGGGCTACGATGAAGGCGGACAGCTTACCGAAGCTGTGCGCAGAAAGCCGTATTCGGTGCTGCTTTTTGATGAGATCGAAAAGGCGCACAAGGACGTTTTTAATATCCTACTTGGAATTTTAGACGACGGGCGCGCGACCGATAACAAGGGCGTTACGGTTGATTTTAAAAACACGATCATCATCCTAACGAGCAATATCGGCTCAGCTAAGATTATGGAGCTTGACGCCAAAAATGCGGATAAGCCGCGCGAGATAGCGCTTGCCGAGCGAGAGGAGGCGGTAAAGAGCGAGCTTAAGAATTATTTCAAGCCCGAATTTATCAACCGCTTGGACGATATCGTGATCTTCAATGCCCTAAGCGAGGACGATCTTATAAAAATCGTGGGCATTATGTTTAAGAGTCTGCAAAAAACGCTCGCAAATCGCGGCATTAACGCGAGCCTAAGTGAAAATGCCAAAAAGCTCATCGCCTCGGCGGGTTTTGATATCGAATACGGCGCAAGACCGCTGCGCAGGGCGCTCTACGACCTGGTGGAGGATAAGATCGCCGATATGATCCTAAGCGACGAGATCAAAACCGGCGATAAAATCGAAATCGGCGCGCATGACGGCGAGATCGAGATAAAGAGGGTGAAGTAAAATCGAGCGGAATTTATCCTGCGGGGTAAATTCCGCGCTCCGACAGAGTAAATTTGGCGAGGTAAATCTCACCGTCTTAGCTAGGTAAATTTGGTGGGTAATCTTTCCCATAGGAATTGAAACTTTTTCAGCTCCGGGTGAGACGGGAAAAAGCTCGTGAGTAGAATTCCATCCCTTTGGGAATTAAAACAGTCCGTATATGATGAAGCGGAGGGGCTCGGTGAAAGTAGAATTCGATCCCGTTGGGAATTGAAACCCGATTTCTCAAAGCATAGCGGTATGACCGATAGCGTAGAATTCCATCCCGTTGGGAATTGAAACTCGGCTACGCTCTTTTTGCTTATGGCTCCCTTTGGTAGAATTCCATCCCGTTGGGAATTGAAACAAAAGACCACTGACAGACGCTTAAAAGGCGGCTGGGTAGAATTCCATCTCGTTGGGAATTGAAATTATCCTTTTTTGAATTAACCGGAGTCATATTTTTTCTGCAGAATTCCATCCCGTTGGGAATTGAAACTCTCTACCTATATATATCGTCAATACAAGCATTGCGTAGAATTCCATCCCGTTGGGAATTGAAATGCTCTATTTAAAATCTCATTTTCCCTCTTTCATAGTAGCATTCTATAGAATTTACCGAGCCTAATTCTGCCTGATAAAATTTTTACCAAATAAAATTCCAGGCTTTAAATTTTAAAATCTATTGAGTGTAATTCCGCATTTCAGAGCTTAGAATTTTAAATTTAAGAAGCAGCGACTTCAAGCTGCGTGGTTCAAAAAGCGAGGATTTAGATTATAAAATTTAAGAAAGCAGGCATGATTAAAATTTTAAAATTCGAATGTCAATGATCGAAATTCCAGATATTGAAACTTGAAATTTTAAATCTGAAGTGGAGGCAAAATTCTAAGATCATTTCAAAATTTGCCCCTTTTAAATTTACATATCTCGAGCTCTATTCATAAAATCTTACGTATTAATTTACGTAAAATTTAGCTGAAAAACAATGCTAGTATAAGCTTATCCGCATTAAATTTTATCTCTTCTTTTTAGAATAAAAACCATCGCGGACGCGATTATTAGCGATGATAAAGCGCTTATAATCATTATGCTAAAATTAAAATTTGAGCGATCAAACAGATGACCTAACCAAGTAAAACCCGCTTTTGCTAGGATTATCACAGCTAGCGAATAAGTATAAAATAAACTTATAAAAAATGCAGATGCGCCGGATATTTTATCCAGAAGAATAAAAGCCTTTATCTTTGAAAATACGAAGCAGCAGATGATCAGAGGCAAAATTACCGTCGCGCAAAATAGATACAACACCATAGCGCCAAAAATATCGCTTTCGCTATCGCTCGCCTCTTCGTGCCACGTTAGTTCAAAAGCTTTCATAACGATAGAAAGCGGATTCGCGATATCGTAACCGCTATACTCCGCCAAAAAAACCGTATCTATGCTGGCAAATATAACGCCCAAGCAATCTATAGTAAAAATGAGCAAGGCGATCCAGAATAAAATCCTTACCCCTTTTAGCTCAAAACATTTTTTAATAAACTCTTTTATCACCCTAGCCCCTAATTTATAGCTTTTAAGATCAATTTGGTTTTTATATCGCGTTCATTTCGGCGCTTTCAAAACTCTTTGTCGTGATCTCTCATCAAATTTAAGCCTTTCGCTGCGCTAAATTTTAAAATTTACCGAGCTGAATTCTGATAGGACAAACAACTACTTATCCTTTTCTTGCATCTATCAGCGTGAATTTATAATTCTCACCTTGCTTATCGTTCTCGCGTCATTTTTTTATCCTTTATATTTAATCGTGCAGAAAAGTTACGACTTCATGATCTTTTGGCAAGAACTTTCTACCGTGTATACCACTTTCTCCATATTCTATCAAAGCTTCATTAAGCACCTTATAGAGCTCATCTAACGAAATTCCGTCAAGACTAGAATTTATATTTTCCAGCTTATATTTGATAAAAAATGGATTGTCTACAAGCATTTTACTTGTGGTTTCGTCATAGACCCGTCTAATGTCAAGCTCGATTTCTCTACCTTTATAATAAAGCAGCCAAATCATCTCTCCAGTATATCCGTCTCTTGGATCAGGCAGATGCGGGCTACAAACAAAGATAAGCCAAATATCTCTTTGCCTGTCAATAACCCAATTCAGCCACTTTATTTCATTGGGCTCCTGTGGATCATAATGATATTTTGCCAAGCACTGATCTACACGATTTATAATATCATATTTCTTAATATCCTCTTTCGAAATATATTCTGCTACAAACGCCATTCTTTACTCCTCAAGAAATTTTTAATAATCTTAGATTTTACGATATGTTTATATCCGCCTATACGCTAATATATAATATATTTAAAATTTAAAACTGCTTTGATCTACTCAATTTTAGGGTCTTTTGCCGCTCTAAATTTTAAAATTTCAAATCCGCAAAGGACGGGTAAAATTCTAAATTTCAAAGCCTCCGCACTGCGCTAAATTTTAAAATTTCAGACTTACAAAAGCGGATAAATTTTAAAATTTCAAACCCATGTAGGCTAGATAAAATTCCAAGCCCGCGAAGGACGAGTAGAATTGTAAAATTTTATAATTTTAAAATTCCATCTTACTTCGTCTTCTTTGCGCTGTCTTTGATGGTCGTTGCGTTGGCGTCGATGTATCCCATTTGGGCGAGTTTTTCGTAGATTTGCATGATGACGGGGCCTGCCGCGCTTCCGCCTCCTCCGCCGTGTTCTACGAGCACGGTTACGGCGTATTGCGGCTTGTCGTAAGGACCAAAGCTCGTCATCCAGGCATGCGAGCGGTGGAAGTAGTCCATATCGGCCTCTTTCATTCGCTTTTTGGCGGTCTGCGAGATGCCTACGACCTGTGCGGTGCCGGTCTTGACCGCTAGAGGCACTACCGCGGTATGGATGAGCTTGTAGGCGGTGCCTCCGTCTGGGTTGTTGCCGACCTCATACATCCCGCGTCGCACGAGGGGCAGCTGAGCCTTTTCTTTCGGCGTGAAAAGCTCGGTAGGGGTAAATTCCACCGGCTTACCGTCGATGCTTTTTAAAAAATGCGGCGTGATAGCCTTGCCCGAGGCGATCTGCGCGGTGTTTTTCGCCACCTGCATAGGGGTGACGAGCACGTCGCCCTGGCCGATCGAGGCATTGACCGTCTCGCCCTGATACCACGCGCGCTTAAATTTCTGCATTTTCCAGGCCTTATTAGGCATTGTGCCTACAAACTCATTGGGCAGATCGACGCCCGTTTTGCTACCGAAACCCAGACGCTGCAGATACGCGGACATATAGTCGATCCCCACCAGCAGCGAGCCTTCGTAAAAATACACGTCGCAGCTGCCTTTAATCGCTTCCACTAGACTCACGCGCCCGTGACCCCAGCCCTTCCAGCAGCGAAATTTACGCCCTCCAAGCTCTATCGCGCCGCTGCAAAACACGCTCCAGTTCTCGTTGATCTTGCCGCTGTTTAAAAAGCTCATCCCCACAGCCATTTTAATTACGGAGCCCGGCGGATAGAGGCCGTTTACGAGCTTATTCGTAAAAGGATGACGCGGGTCTTTTATCAGCTCATCCCACTGCGTCTGCGAAATTCCGCCTACGAAGGTGTTCAGATCGTACTCTGGGAAGCTGCCCGCCGCGATAATAGCGCCGTCGCGCAGATCCATCACGATCGCTACGCCGTCTTTATCTTTAAAAATTTCCTCGAGGTATTTTTGTAGCTCAAGATCGATGGTAAGGGAGATTTCGCTGCTGCTGGGCTCCTGCATCGAGATCTCCTCTACGACCTGATTTAGCGCCGTAACCTTCGTCTTGCGCTCGCCCTTGCTGCCCTGCAAAAGCTCGTTATAATACCCCTCGACGCCGCTTCTGCCGTTGTATCCGGTAAGCGCGCTTAGGGGGTTGTTTTGGATATCTTTTTTATTGGCGCGGCCTACGTAGCCGATGATATGAGAAGCAAGCGCGCCGTAAGGGTAGAAGCGCTGCGAAGCGGGCGAAATTTTAATATTTTCGTGCAGGCTCAAGCTTGCGAAATGCTCTATCGTGGCGTTGTAGTCCAAAAACGGCACGACTTCGATAAAATCTTGATTATAAGCGGAATTCGCGTCCTTGTAGCTCTTACTCATCGCAGTGACGTTGAGATCTTTGAAGTAGCGCGAAATATTATTTAGCTCGCTTTGCAGCGCGGCGTCTTTTAGATGCGGCGCGATCGATAGCGAAAAGCCGAGATTGTTTATCGCGAGCGGGCGGCCTTTGGCGTCTAAAATTTGACCGCGCACCGGCGGGATGTATTCGGTAGAGATGACGTTGTTTTTAGCGACCTGCTCGTAGAATTCGTTCGATTTGATCGAAAGATAATAAATTCTAACCAAAAGCATGCTAAAAAATAGTATCACGAAAGCAAATACGAACTTTAGCCTCATACCAGCCGCCCCTTAAAAAAGAGCAGAGCGAGCAAAATTTCAATCACGATGTAATTTAAATACTCGCCGCTTAGTGGCAGATACTCGCTCTTTTTGATCGCCGAGATCGCGTTGCTCACCACAAAGACCAAAACATAGCTGATCATCACGTAAAAGCAGATCAAAAAATTTCTAAATTTAATATATTTAAATGAGTTTTCATAGACCACGAAATAAAATATACAATACGCGATAGCCACGCTAAATAGGTTAAATCCGTGGATCTGCTCGGCGCAAAACAGATAAAAAATAGAGAAAAACCAGCTAAAGCCGAACTTTTTAAATTTCACGTCGTTTTCATATTTTTGCACAACCATCGCCGTGAAAAAAAATCCGATCAGCGGCGGCAAGCCTCTATACACCGCACTTAGAAGCAGGTAGAAAAGAACCCCCGCGCTAAAAAGCGTGTCCGCTATAAGGTATAGATAAGTGCGATTTCGTTGCATACCGGAAACTTTTTGCATTTAATACAATCGGCCCAAATTTTTTGCGCGGGCAGCTCGTCCTTTGGGATTTCGGTAAACCCCAGTCGCTCGAAAAATTCCTTTTGATAGGTGAGCGTAAATACGCTTTTTAGCCCGTAAAATCTCGCCTCGTCTAGCAGCTCATTTACGATAGCTCTGGCAATGCCCCGCCTGCGAAACTGCGGAGCGACGATGAGCGAGCGCACCTCGGCAAGATCTGCGTTAAAAATTTTAAGCGAAGCAAAGCCTGCCAAAATTTCGGCATTTTTTGCGGACTGCGATTCGCAAAGCCGCGAAAGATCGTTCTGAAAAAGACCCGCTTCTTGCGTATATTCGCTCCGTAAAATTTGCTCTTTGCCCGCTTGCGCGCAGCCCGCCTCGGATACGGCTTGCGCTTTGCTTTGCGGCGTAGCTAGTTGCGGCGCAAAATTATCCGCAGCATTTTCGGCGGAATTTTCAGTAGATTTTTTAGCAAAATTTGCGGCGGAGCTTTGGATTAAATTTAAATCGACATTGCGCGCTAAATTTGAATTGGAATTCCTGGCTAAATTTAAATCGTAATTTTCTTTAGAATCGAAACTCAAATTTTCCTTGGAATCAAAACTCGTATCTGCCTTAGAATCGCAGCCGAACGCCAGCACGTATGAGCGGATATTTGATGCGATCTCATCGCTTTCAAGCGGCAAGATCACGCCGTTTTGTACCTCCTCTTTTACGAGCTCCTGCATACGAGAAATGTCGCAAAGGCGCGCCTTTTTTAGCCGTATCATCTAAAATTTTCCCTAATCTTGGCGCAATTTTCGCGGCGCATTTTATATCCTCTAAATTTAATTATTTTGAAATTCAGCGCCGCTAAATTTAACGTATTTAAATTTAGAAATTTCATAATCCAAACGCCCCGCGTACGATGATCTCGCGCGCTTTTGCAAGCCCACTGCCTTTTAGCGTAGAGACCAAAACCGCCTGCGGATCGTGCCTCAAAAGCTTTGCGCGCTCGCTTTGATTGAGCTTGTCGGCTTTGGTGTAGAGCCTCACGACCTTTTGATCGCCGCGCAGAAAACTAGCGAGATAGTTTTGCAAATTTTTATCTATCGCAAGATCAAACTGCCTCGCGTCGATGAGATGGACGAAAAGCTTGATATTTAGGCGCTCTTTGATGAACTCGTCGAGATTTTTTTGCCAGATATAATGCAGTTTTTTAGGAACCTTAGCGTATCCAAACCCCGGCAGATCCACGAAGATCAAAGAGATATTTTCCCCCAAGCTAGCAAGATCCGAAAAGGCGGGGTTGCCCGCTAAATTTAGCGCGGATCCGTCGCTCAAATTTAATTCTAAGCTTTGCGCTAGATTTGGCGTCAAACCCGCCGCAAGATCTGTCTCGCGATCCGATCTAAAATCCGCCGAGGCGCTTTTTAAATTTAAAACGAAATCTTGCTTTAAATTTCGCTCAGACGCCGCAGCGTCCGCGCGCTCTTGCGCGCAATTTGCAGCCGAGCTTAAAGCCTCTTTGCTTGCTAGATCGGGCGACGTTTCATTTTGCGAGCCGTCCGCGCTTGCGGCAAGCTTTTGTTTAAATTTAACTTCGAAAAAATTTATCAGCTGCGTTTTGCCCGGCGTCGAGCTTGATTTGGCTAGATTTTTGCGCCCGGTAAGCGCGTTTATCAGGCTGCTTTTGCCGACGTTGGAACGCCCCAAAAACGCCACTTCGCTCATCGCAAACTCGGGTGCACCCGCGATATTTGCGGCGGAGGTGATAAACTGCGCGCTGCTAGGATAGATCATTTGTTTTGATCTTCGACCTGAAAGATCAAACGCACGGGCTTTTTCTCGCCGCCGCCGCTTTTTACTTCGTAGGTGCCCTTTTGGCGATTTACGATGATCTTATCGCCGTAAACCTCCTTTTTGGTCTCGGCTTCGTGCAGATAGGCGTTGTTTTCGAGCGTGTAAGCTTCGATAGTCGGATCGTAGGTCAGCACGCCGCCTCTGCCGTCATAATGCTTTTGGTTGAGTAAAATTTTAAAATTTGCATTTCCCGTCGCGACGTATTTGGTAGGCTGGCGCTTGGCGTCGAAGTAGATCGTCACTTTATCGGAATTTAGCGTATCGTAAGCGCCCTTTTTGATGCGAACGTTGCCCGTCAGCACGCTGATCTGCTTGATCTCGTCGGCGAAAAAATTATCCGCCGTGACCTCGACCTGCTCCTGCGCGGCGCTAAGAGTAGTCGCGCAGGAGCCCGCAATTAGCGCAGCTGAAAGTATTAGTTTGTGGAGTTTTGATCTTTTATTAAATACCATGCGTGGATTCCTTTTGAGTTTGTTTGTTTAGTTTTGGTGTCGTAGCTGATGCTTGCACCCGTGATGCGGTCGCCGCCTTGGCGCAGCACGTACGGCACGTCGGAGCGGACGATCTTGCTGCTCGTATCGTAGATGATCTCCTGCGCCGTGTAATCAAAGCCTCTACTGTTTACGTAATGCGCGTCGCCGTTAAATTTTATCAGCTCGCCGGCGCGCGTCGCGGTTTTTGAAACCAAGGTGTGATTCAGATCCGCGCCAATCTCCTCGGCTTTGAAATTTTTAAACTCGTCGCGATCCTTATAGCGCGTGCCGCTCTCAGCGGTAAATTTAGCATCCACGCGCTCGCCGATCTGATAATCGACGATCTTTTTCATCTCCATATTCGCAATGCTTAGATCCTGCCTAAACATATCGCTAAAATACGGCGTTTGCACGCTTAGAAACACCATCGCGACGCAAAAGATCGCAATCGCGACGTAGAAAATTTTTATCACCATCGCTCGGCTCCTTTTGATCTGCGCAGAATTTTGCCCCTCGCGCGCGCTTGCGAAACTACAGCCATTTGCTATTCCACTCTTCGCGCATGCCGTTTTTATCGACGAGTATTTCGATCATCTCGCGCACTGCGCCGCAGCCGCCGTTTTTGCTTAGCGCGACGTCCGCTTTTAGCGTGCTTAGCGCATCGGCGGGCTTGAAGCTGATAGCGACCGCATTTAAAAGCTTCGCATCATTTATATCATCGCCGATCGCAGCGGCCTCATCGAAGCTTATGTTAAAATTTTTTAAAATTTGCTCCGCCCTTGCGAGTTTGTCTTTTTCGCCTTGAAAGAGCGTATCGATCTTTAGCTCTCGCGCGCGGTTCGCGACGATTTGCGAGCTTTTGCCGGTGATGATCGCGACCTTTAACCCCAGCCGCTGCCACTCCTGGATGCCAAACCCGTCTTTTACGTTAAATTTCTTCATCTCTTCGCCGCCGTTTGAATGGTACAGCCCGCCGTCGCTAAGGCAGCCGTCTACGTCTAAAAATATGATCTTTATCACTTCGTTTTCCGTTTTTTGAAATTTTGTGATTTTAACGAAATTTGGCTGAATTTTTGGCAAACGCCGTATAAATTTAAGCTGCGATCTTAGCCCTTAATCGGCACGTAGCCGCTATTTTCGATGATGCTTTGCCCCTGCGGCGAAAGGATCCAATCTATCAAGATGCGAATATTTTCGTTTTTGTTATTTTCATCGTAAACCGCGTAAATTTCGGCTACGAGCAGGTATTTGCGGTTAGCGATATTTTCTTTGTTCGGATACGCGCCGTTTAGGCTAAGCATCTTCACGCCGCCGTTTTGCACGATCCCCTCGACATAATAGCGAAACGAAAAGCCGATTGCGCTGCCGAAAAAGCCTGTGATCTTGCGCTTAGGCTGCGTCTTGCCCATAAATTTCAAAAACGCGCTCTGGCTGCCGCTACCTGCGTTTCGCTGCACGGCATCTATTCGCATGCGCTCGCCGCCGAGCTGCGACCAATCGTCAAACTCCCCAGAATAGATCCCCCGCACCTGATCCACGGTTAAATTAGATACTTTGTTATTCGAATTTACGATAAAGACGAACGCCTCCAGCCCGATCGGCACGAAGCGCAAGTTTGCCCCCTTTTCGCGCGCATAATCAAGCTGCTGCTTCGAAGGGGCTGCGACGAAAATAAGATCCGCCTCGCCGTCGCTTATGGCCTTGTACGCGCCGCGGGTATTGCTAAATTTAAGCCTGCTAGCACTCGTGAAATTTTGCCCGTCAAATTCCACGCTTTCCTTCGGATAGTTCGCCGCGACAAATGCCGAAAATACGGGATACAAAGCCGCTGCTCCGTCGATTATGGGCAGATCGCCGCTAAGTTTTAAGCTGGAGCTAACGCGCACGATCTGCGAGCCCTGCTCAAACGGCAGAAATTTATGCAGCTCGATCGATTTGGCCTGCATCTCGGCGCTGCTTTGATTTACGTATCGCTTCACGACGAGGCGGTAAAACGCAAAATCGAAAGCCGCCAAGATAAACACCAGAAAAATGGCGATAATTGCACGCTTCATCTTAGTTTCCGTTTGCAATATAGGAGATGATCGAGCATTTGCTCTGAAGATATAGCGCCGCTCCTACTAGCGCGCAAATGCTGATCGCCCACACCGCAATTATTGCGGCGATCGTTTTTTTAAAAATTTCATCGCTCATTTTGCGCCTCACATATGCTCGATTGCGTTATTAAGTAGCCAAAAAAAGCCCATTAGGACGCTCAAAAAAATTATGAACGAAAACACAGAGAGGATCAAAAGATTTCTAATTCTTCTGCGGCGCTCGGGTGCACTTTTAGCAGATTTAATAAATTTTACTAAACTTACAATTAGCCAAATGAGCGAAACTACCGGCAGCCCAGTAAAAACCAAGATAAACATGGAAAGAGGATCAAATAGCCACTGAGAATATATGAGCGGAGTAGAAGCGCATGCAAACGCAACTGCCGAAATAATTAGAAATTTTTTATCTCTTTTATGGTGCTCCGGCTCGTCTTTTGATCTGATAAATTTAATCAAGCACGCGATGAGCCAAACAAAGCAGATCAAAAAGAGCACATTTAAAATCTCCATAAGCGATCCGAAAATATTCATTCTTTACCTTTAAATTTTAATGTACAAAGCGGCATTTTGGCGCGCCGATTAAATTTACGCGCCAGTCAAGCAAGAGCGCAAGCGCAAATGCGCTAGAGCAAGCGATCTTAATAAAGCGGGCGATCCTCGCCCGAGCAAAAGCGAAATTTTGCAAATTTCAAGCAGCGGCGATAGTAAAATCACAAAACCGCGAATTGCTAAATTTACTAAATTTAGCGCGCATTTACCGCTATAAAACGCCCTTCGTGCTAGGCACGCCGGCGCGCTCGTTGATACTTATCGCGCGACGAAATGCGACGGCGAACGCCTTAAACGCGGCTTCTGCTACGTGATGCAAATTTTCGCCGCGAATTTGGCTTATATGCAGCGTAAAATTTGCATTGAAAGCCAGAGCGCGGAAAAATTCCTCCACGAGCTCGGCGTCGAATTCGCCGATCTTGCCGCGCTTTAGGCTCGGGCAATCAAATACCAAAAATGCGCGATTGGAAAAATCAAGCGCCGCAGAAACCGCCGCCTCGTCCATCACGACGACGCTATCTCCGAAGCGCTCGATGTTTTGCGCAGGATAGATCGCCTCTTTGATCGCGCCTCCGAGCACTATGCCGCAGTCCTCGACGCTGTGGTGAAAATCGACCTGCAAATCGCCCTCGCAGCGCAAGCTCAGATCGATCCACGCGTGCTTGGCAAACGCGCTAAGCATATGATCAAAAAAACCGATGCCAGTTTGTATCTGCGCCGCGCCGCATCCGTAAAGCTCCAGCTCCAGCTCGATTTTGGTCTCTTTCGTAGCCCTATTTTTGCTTATCATCGCGCAATCCTTAAAACTAAATTTTGTTTGAAATCTATCTAAATTTCACTAAATTTCGCTTAAAATCTCAGCCAGCTTTTCGGAATTTACGCTACCGATCTGGCGCAGGTTCGCAATCTCGGCGCCCTCTTTAAAAAACAGAATCGTAGGCGGACCGAATACGTTAAAATGCGCTTTTATCGCCCTATTTTGCTCGCTATCTTCGCTAAGATCGATCTTTAAAAGGCTAAATTTATTAAGCGCGCCGGCAAGCGCAGGGTCTGCAAACGCTCGCTCGCTCTGCTCGCAATTTTTGCACCAGCTAGCCCAAAAATCCACTATCACCGGCTTTTTGGAATTTTCTATTTCGCCCCGCAGTTGCGCCAGATCGCGCACAAACGAAAAATGCGCGCCGCCAAAATTTTGAGCGCGAGAAATTTCGCCCGCCTGCAAGCCCTCGCCGCCCCTGGAATATCTCGCATTTTGCGGGATTAGATTACCAAGCGGCCTGGAAAAATCTTTCGCACCGCTGGCAAAGCCCGCGAGCAGCAGCGCCGAATACAAAGCGATCACAAGAGCTAAAGCGCGCTTGATCCCGCCTGCGCCGCCGTCAAATAGCCCCAAAAATCCTGCGAAGATCGCGCCTAAAACCGCGTAAATCAGCAAGCTTAAATTTTCGCCGATGAGCGTGCGCGAAATCCATACCGCCGTAAAAAGCAGCAAAAAGCCGAAAATTTTAGGTACCGCCTCCATCCAAGCTCCGGGTCTCGGTAGCGCGCCGCCAAGCCCCACTACAAGCAGCAGCGCACCGCTTCCGAGCCCCAGCGCAAAAAGAGCCGCCGCGCCCAGCAGGACGTCGCCGCTGCCTGCAATGTAAACGAGCGCGCCCGCAAGCGGAGCGGAGATGCACGGCGATACGACGAGCGCCGAGATGAGCCCCATCGAAAAAACTCCGATCAGACCGCCGCTCTTTTCGCTTTTGCTATTTAAAAAGCTTTGAAAGCGCGCAGGCAGGCGGATCTCGTAAAATCCGAACATCGAAAGCGCAAGCGCGGCGAATATTAGCGAGGTTAGGATCAGCGCGGGCGGAGTTTGCAGCAGGCCCTGTAAATTTTGCCCGAAAACCGCCACGAAAGCCCCTAAAATCGCATACGAGCTCGCCATCCCAAAAATATACGCAAGGCTTACGGCGAGGCTCGTTTTCGCGCTCGGCTTTGAGGAGGTTTTCGCCACTATGATCGACGAGAGGATCGGGATGAGCGGATAGACGCAAGGGCTTAGCGAGAGCAACACGCCATAGCCGAAAAACAGCGCGATCGCCGCGATGAAGCTCTTGCCGCCAAGAACGTTTAAAATTTTATCCTGTTCGGAGATGGAATTTGCGCCGCGTGGGTTTTTGTGCGCGGAGGATTTATCGGAATTTACAGCAGCGTTTTCCGCCGAGCTTACCGCGGAATTTCCCGCCGCGTGCGAGTTTGTCTCAGGATTTGCCTCTGCGCCCGAAGCCTGAGAATTGCTTTTAAAATTTACAGCCCCGCTCTGCGCGCTGTCTGCGGCAGAAATCTGCGTGGAATTTGCGGCGCTTCGGTATCTTTTCAGCTCGGAGTTTGAAATTTTGCTGATCTGATAGCCCTCCACTACGCGCTTGAAGCTAAAGCCGAACTGCTGCGGCTGGTAGCAAAAGCCCGATTTCGTGCAACCCAAAAAATCGCCGTTAAGCACGAAATCATCGCTGTCTGCGGCATTTGCAAGCACGAGGCCTAAAGGCACGGCGATGCTAAATTTGCCCTCATAAATTTTATAATCCTTGTATTCGGTCGCGGCGGGCAGATTTATTAAATTTGTGACCTCCGAGCCGCCGATGAAAATTTTTATCTCGTTTTGATAGAGATAGACCCCGTCCGCGATATCAAAGCTTAGTGTTACGCTATCGCTTTGCGCCGCCACGTTAAGCTTGAACGCATCGGAGGGTTTCAGGGGCTCGGCGCCCAAACCTAAGAGAAAAAACGCTGCCAAAATCAGTGATCTGATCAAATTTTATCCTTTGAAATTTTTTCCTACATTCTAACGTAATAAGTATGAATTTATAGTGTAATCTAAAGAACTTTTTTGTAAAATTCCTTAAAATTTTTAGGAGGCAATATGAGCAAAGAGATCAAAACCGAAACAGGCGAAATAGCGCTGAAAGAGATAGAATTTAAAAGCTCAAAGTACGAAAAAATCTCGTTCAAAGACTACGAAACGCTGCTTGAAAGATATCAGATCGAGCTTTTGAAGCTGCAAAAATTCGTAAAAGAAAAAGGCTTAAAAATTTTGATTTTGATGGAGGGGCGCGACGCGGCGGGCAAAGGCGGCACGATCAAGCGTTTAACCGAGCACCTAAATCCACGCGGATGCCGCATCGTAGCGCTCGAAAAGCCAAGCAACGTCGAAAAGACGCAGTGGTATTTCCAGCGCTATGTCGCGCACCTACCAAGCGGCGGCGAAATTGCGATCTTTGACCGCAGCTGGTATAACCGCGCGATGGTCGAGCCGGTGATGGGCTTTTGCACCCACGCCGAGCACAAAGATTTCCTGCGCCAAGTGCCTAAATTTGAGGAGCTTTTGGTAAGTGCGGGGATAATTTTGTTTAAATTTTACTTTTCGGTCTCCAAAGAGGAGCAAAAAAGGCGCTTCGAATCGCGCCGCACCGACCCGCTGAAGCAGTATAAACTCTCGCCGGTGGATGCGAGATCGCAGGAGCTGTGGAATCAATACACGCTCGCAAAATACTCGATGCTGCTCGCTTCAAATACCGAGTTTGCGCCGTGGACGATCCTTGATAGCAACGACAAAAAGATCGCGCGGCTAAACGCCTTCCGCTGCATACTCTCGCGTATAGACTACCCCGAAAAGATCGATGCGAAGGAGCTTGCGGTGGATCCAAACCTCGTGCGAAACGGCGCCAGAGAGATAGTCCTAATGGAGGATAGCCAAAAAAGCGAGGCTTGGCGCAAGCTGGAAAGCCCCTCTCGCAAGAGCAAGAAGGATAAAAAAAAAGGCTGACTTACCAATGAAGATTACCCGCTAAGAATTGCTAGGGAGGATTTGCTTGCCAGGAATTGCCTCATTATGGATTATTTCCCAATAATAGAAAGGCATTGAATTTTACAGCTTTTCATTTAAAATCTTTAGCGGGATTCCATCCTGTTGGGAATTGAAACCGCTTTTTGTGAGGCGGTAGCCGATCTCGCCGAAGGGTAGAATTCCATCCCGTTGGGAATTGAAACCAAAAAGCATAAAGAGGAAAATATCGTACTAATTGTAGAATTCCATCCCGTTGGGAATTGAAACAGGCCTCATACCTATCCATGAAAATAAACCGGGTATTGGTAGGATTCCATCCCGTTGGGAATTGAAACAAGGCAAAGGCTTCTCAAAGGTTCAATCTGAAATTAAGTAGAATTCCATCCTGTTGGGAATTGAAACTGGAAAAACACAAAACCTGTTTGCAGCTCGTCGATGGTAGAATTCCATCCCGTTGGAATTGAAACTCATAATAGCGGGTTATTCTCTGCTGAGCCAAACGGTAGAATTTCATACCGTTGGGAATTGAAACTTCTGCCACTGTATTTTATAGCGTCCCGCAGGAATATGGAATAATTCTATCCTTTGGGAATTGAAACGCCTAAATGGGCTTATTGCACGATTCGCGTAGGCGGTAGAATTTATCTTGTTGAAATCAAAACAGATTTACGCGATACGCCTTTTGCGGCAGAAATGGGTAGAATTCTCATCTTGATAGAAAATTAAAAAGATTAGTTGTGGCTGGGATAAGATACAGCATGGGGCACTTATGCGAAATTTCATTCGGTTTCAATTCACCTACTAAATATGTTAAATTTATGGGTTACGAATGAAATTTTGGAGTTACTCACAAATTAAAATTTTAACGAACTATATATTTACCACAATATAAATAGATTTAAATGCAACTTATTTAGTAGCAAATTCAAAAATATTTGTAAAAATGCACGTTATGGATCTTAATAGCTAGGTTAAAGAAAGGAATTTTGCATTAATTTTAACTAAATTTACGCTATAAATTTAAGATCATGTGTCAAAGTATAGAATTTTAGATGATGTCAAAAAAGCAAAAAGATAGAGAAAATTTTATAAAGCAGAATTTGGTAGCATCCTCTGAAACTGCAAAACAAAGAATATCGGAGTGGTCGTCATAAAAAGGAAAAATCATCTAAATTTAATGGATACTACCGCCTTTGCCACATAAAGTATAATAAATAAATGCCTCCGCCAGTTATTTTTTAAAATTTTTAAAAAATTTCTTCAAAAGCGCCTTATAAAAGATCGCGAATTTTGATTCTTTTTTCTCATAAATCACGCGAAAGACGCCCTGCAGATCCAGCTTTTCTTGCAAAGTAATGTTTTGCACTCTACTCTCCTATAAGTTTTTTTATCTTATGCAGCACAAACGCAGCGTCGTCGCTATCGAGCTCGCACAACATCTGGCATATCGCGGTCGCGGCCTGCGGCTTGGTCGTGCCCAAGCGCCAGTCCTGATACGTCCGCATCGACACGCCTAACCTCTGCGCCATCGCGGCGTGCGAGATCTTTTTGCCGTTATTTTTGGCTTCGACGGCATTGTGCAAAATGTTGAATATATCGCTCGTTTCTAACATATGAAAATTATACAAATTTATTCGTTAATTATACATAAAATCGTATAAAATGAATAAAAATCGTGTTATTCATAAGTAAAAATAGCAAAATACTTCGTTTATCCGTATGAATTATACAGAATACTGCATAAAATAAACATAAAATTTTATAAAATTTTGCATATTATGCCGTAAAGACGAACCGACTTGCGCAAATAGGTGTCTTATCGATCGGCACATTAAATTTTAAACCGGGATAGAATGAAATTTTACATATCGAAGCTTTTGGGATTTGATTTTTTTTGATCGGTTCTGGTAGCAATTACGAATAAGATGGAATTTTACCCTTTACCCAGCTATACCTGCCGAAGCAAAGAGTGCTTCAATTCCCAACGGGATGGAATTCTACGCTAGGAAAAAATTTATCCGCATTGCCCCCGGAGCGTTTCAATTCCCAACGGGATGGAATTCTACATTACGAAGCTGATATTTGATATTTCGTCTCGTAAGTTTCAATTCCCAACGGGATGGAATTCTACGCTTGGCAAATGGGGAAACAATCTTGAGAAAATCTTGTTTCAATTCCCAACGGGATGGAATTCTACTGACGATGAAATCGATGAGGATATCGAATCTGCTGTTTCAATTCCCAACGGGATGGAATTCTACTTGAGAAAGAAAGTAATGGCGGCAGAGCTAGAGTCGGTTTCAATTCCCAACGGGATGGAATTCTACTGATTTTGATATGAGCTGGAAAGATGCTACTAGCGGGTTTCAATTCCCAACGGGATGGAATTCTACTTTATCATTCTTGAAATAAGCAAACTCTCTTAGTCGTTTCAATTCCCAACGGGATGGAATTCTACTTATTTATAGGATCGTTATAGTATAGGTTGATTTCGTTTCAATTCCCAACGGGATGGAATTCTACGCAAACTGCACCTGTGTTAGTCCTGCCTCTTGTCGTTTCAATTCCCAACGGGATGGAATTCTACCTTACAATGCAAAAAACAGCATTAGTCGGACACACGTTTCAATTCCCAACGGGATGGAATTCTACCGAGGCTATCACCCTAAACCTAGCTGAAAAGTGCGAGTTTCAATTCCCAACGGGATGGAATTCTACGTGGCACCACTGATGGCAAGCTCTACATACCGCGAGTTTCAATTCCCAACGGGATGGAATTCTACTTATCGGGCTAGTTACTTATAGCCATAGAAAGGAGTTTCAATTCCCAACGGGATGGAATTCTACAGACCTCGCGCCGCTTGTGAAAGCTCAAGTCGCGAGTTTCAATTCCCAACGGGATGGAATTCTACGATCCCAATAGTATCGACGCCTTAGCGGAGGAGCGTTTCAATTCCCAACGGGATGGAATTCTACGCTTTGTAGTTCTTAATCGTCTTTACGTTTTTATTGTTTCAATTCCCAACGGGATGGAATTCTACTTGAAGTGAAAGCCGCCGCAAACGCTCCGCACGAGTTTCAATTCCCAACGGGATGGAATTCTACCCAAACTCGCCTATTAAAATGCCTTCGCTATCACCGAAGTTTCAATTCCCAACGGGATGGAATTCTACTATACCAAGAGCCGCTCCGAATTGATCTTGAGTTGTTTCAATTCCCAACGGGATGGAATTCTACTTAGATTTGTTTTCCAATCAGTTGCATTAGGTTGAAGTTTCAATTCCCAACGGGATGGAATTCTACAAATTCTACGTTACCGACGTAGCGGGCGATCTTGTGTTTCAATTCCCAACGGGATGGAATTCTACGGCAATTCAGATTGGAGGTCAAAAGCTTCATACTCGTTTCAATTCCCAACGGGATGGAATTCTACGAAAATCCATTTAAATGGCTTATAACAATAGCAGGTTTCAATTCCCAACGGGATGGAATTCTACGAACGTGCGGCGCGAAGAGAGTTTGAAAATTTTTGGTTTCAATTCCCAACGGGATGGAATTCTACTATATGGAGTATTGATTAAAGATACAGAGAATGGGTTTCAATTCCCAACGGGATGGAATTCTACAAATGCTCGGCTATACGCTTATACTCATTGCTTAGTTTCAATTCCCAACGGGATGGAATTCTACGTGAAATTTTTGCATAACGTCCTTTTGATACATCTTGGTTTCAATTCCCAACGGGATGGAATTCTACTTTATATTTGGACGATCCAAAAAAGCCTGATGGTTTCAATTCCCAACGGGATGGAATTCTACCAGCAGTTAGATCGTCTTTACAAAGAATACGAACGAGTTTCAATTCCCAACGGGATGGAATTCTACCATCTACTAGCCGTTTTTATGAGCCTACTTCCGAGTTTCAATTCCCAACGGGATGGAATTCTACAGTGTAAGGCATAGTAATAAGATTTACAAAATAATGTTTCAATTCCCAACGGGATGGAATTCTACTGAATGACACTCGTCAATTACGATCAAAACATTACAGTTTCAATTCCCAACGGGATGGAATTCTACTGTATAGAGAATACTCTTAAATTATATAAGGAAGGTTTCAATTCCCAACGGGATGGAATTCTACCGTAGCTTTTGAAGTAGCGATGTATGGTTTTCGATAGTTTCAATTCCCAACGGGATGGAATTCTACGGTGATTGCAAAAATGCTTCGGCTTTTGTGCCTTTCTTGTTTCAATTCCCAACGGGATGGAATTCTACCGAGAATTAAGTGTAAAATTTGCTTACTTTAGTGTTTCAATTCCCAACGGGATGGAATTCTACGTCCTTCAAGGCTTGGAAACATATTATCGAAAAAGCGTTTCAATTCCCAACGGGATGGAATTCTACACTTGGGTTTGGAGCGGTGTCAAATACGCTTTGAGGTTTCAATTCCCAACGGGATGGAATTCTACACACCGTTTTGCTGAAGCAGGCTTAGCACTCCGGTTTCAATTCCCAACGGGATGGAATTCTACCTTATCCGCGTCGTCATAGGAGTTATTTGCAAGGGGTTTCAATTCCCAACGGGATGGAATTCTACTTACTGATTTAAAATTCGATTTTAAAAAGCTCAAGTTTCAATTCCCAACGGGATGGAATTCTACCCAAGCCAGGTGTTCGTATCGGAAGTAAAAACGGCTGTTTCAATTCCCAACGGGATGGAATTCTACCAAAGGTGCGTATATACTGAAATACTTCGCCTTTGGTTTCAATTCCCAACGGGATGGAATTCTACTTGTTTTATATTGGCAGTGATATATTTTTGCGTAGGTTTCAATTCCCAACGGGATGGAATTCTACTTCTTGAATTTTTATGCCTAGTTCGAGAATTTCAAAGTTTCAATTCCCAACGGGATGGAATTCTACTTGTAAAGCTTGTTATTTCTTAGGAGAAACGTTATTGTTTCAATTCCCAACGGGATGGAATTCTACGATCCATAGCGTCGATATTTTGATAAATTACAACAGAGTTTCAATTCCCAACGGGATGGAATTCTACCGAACGCCAAGGGTTAGAGGCGTATTTGCTTACTCTGTTTCAATTCCCAACGGGATGGAATTCTACCCAAATATGGTGCTCCTATCGGAGAGCCTATGTAGTTTCAATTCCCAACGGGATGGAATTCTACCGAATGAGGAAGTTTTGAAAATTCTTGAAGCTTCGTTTCAATTCCCAACGGGATGGAATTCTACGCAAGATACCAACACGATACGATAGTGTTACTTAGTTTCAATTCCCAACGGGATGGAATTCTACTTAAATAAATATCTTGATACAAATGGCGATGATAGGGTTTCAATTCCCAACGGGATGGAATTCTACATAATCCTGCAAAAACTTTCGTTGTCTGTCAATTTGTTTCAATTCCCAACGGGATGGAATTCTACTCTTCTTCCTCTTTTTCGCGTTTATAATTTTCGGGTTTCAATTCCCAACGGGATGGAATTCTACTAGGAAGCATCAGTTATCATCGATACGCTACAGAGTTTCAATTCCCAACGGGATGGAATTCTACTGATGAAGAATCAAAGCGCGCTCAAACTATGCACCGTTTCAATTCCCAACGGGATGGAATTCTACTAAATCCCGATCAACAAAAAGCCTATGATACCGTCTGTTTCAATTCCCAACGGGATGGAATTCTACCGTTAGCACCGCCCATATAAAGATCATAAAGCAGACATTTCAATTCCCAACGGGATGGAATTCTACTAAGCTCAATAAGGCTAAATTTACCACCTACCTGTTTCAATTCCCAACGGGATGGAATTCTACGGAGGCTCATTAGGATTTGGAACGGAAGCGTTGAAGTTTCAATTCCCAACGGGATGGAATTCTACATACGTTAAAGAAAATCAAGCGGAAGTAGAGTATAGTTTCAATTCCCAACGGGATGGAATTCTACTCGTCTTGGGAATATTCTTAGCTATTTCCAAGCTGTTTCAATTCCCAACGGGATGGAATTCTACTGATTTGAAAAGGTATGACGTAGGTTTTAGTCTTGTTTCAATTCCCAACGGGATGGAATTCTACTGATGATGCGGACAAGATAGTAAGCAAGATGACCGGTTTCAATTCCCAACGGGATGGAATTCTACATTATCGCGTTTTAGGGCGTTTCGTTTCGTGATTGTTTCAATTCCCAACGGGATGGAATTCTACTGTAAGGTCGTGTTGTGGCTTTTACAAAGTTCGAGTGTTTCAATTCCCAACGGGATGGAATTCTACTTTATGAAAAATATAAACGGACGTGTGATATACGAGTTTCAATTCCCAACGGGATGGAATTCTACAATCGTGCGAGAAGTAGTAAAGCGCCTAACGCCAGTTTCAATTCCCAACGGGATGGAATTCTACTTTGCTTGTAGTCGGCTTATCGTCTGAATTTGTAAGTTTCAATTCCCAACGGGATGGAATTCTACCATAGCGGAAAAGAAGCATAAGACCGCAAAGGAGAGTTTCAATTCCCAACGGGATGGAATTCTACCATAGATCCATTAATAGGAGCACCATATTTGGGAAGTTTCAATTCCCAACGGGATGGAATTCTACAAAAGCGCAAACGATTTGCCACAATACCTGCATTCTGTTTCAATTCCCAACGGGATGGAATTCTACCATCTTTCTAAACTTTCGTGTGTAGATATACACATGTTTCAATTCCCAACGGGATGGAATTCTACGCTTTGAATAGTTTTATTTTTTATCGTAGCTGGCAGTTTCAATTCCCAACGGGATGGAATTCTACTAAAACTATCAGCCGATTTTTGATAAATAGGACGTTTCAATTCCCAACGGGATGGAATTCTACTTTCCAAGCGGTGCGGAAAATTTTACTCGGTTTAGTTTCAATTCCCAACGGGATGGAATTCTACCTCGAGCACTTTTATTTTGGTGTTACCGATTTCAAGGTTTCAATTCCCAACGGGATGGAATTCTACTCATCCCGGTGGCGGCGGTGGTGGCAAACCTGGCGGGTTTCAATTCCCAACGGGATGGAATTCTACAAAAAGTAGTTTCATTTGCCGCTCCTTTGTTTAGGTTTCAATTCCCAACGGGATGGAATTCTACATTGCGTTTGCTCCCACGGCGAGGGCGATAAAAAGTTTCAATTCCCAACGGGATGGAATTCTACTGTGATAGAGTTTATACACCTCAGAATTAAATTTGTTTCAATTCCCAACGGGATGGAATTCTACGGCGACGTAATAACGCGCTCTGATCTAAATTTCTTTAGTTTCAATTCCCAACGGGATGGAATTCTACGTAAGAAACCTTGAAATCTTGTAGAATGTAATCCAGTTTCAATTCCCAACGGGATGGAATTCTACTTTATGTTAGCCGTAATATATTTTTGCGTAGTAAGTTTCAATTCCCAACGGGATGGAATTCTACAAAATAAATTCCATCACAAACCTCTAAAAAACCTATTGTTTCAATTCCCAACGGGATGGAATTCTACCGCACGAATTTTGCCATTTTTCCAGGTAGAAAGTGTTAGGAGTATATATTTTTATGCCTTAAAATGGACTAAATTTGAAAAAGCTTCGATTGCTCAATGCCCAAGATTTCGGCATTTCAAAATCTTAAAAACAACTTTATCGCTATCTATATGTATCGTGAGTGCAAATGTTAAAATCTAAATATAAAGATATTCAAAAATCGAAGTGTGAATAATAAAAAGCCAAAATTTCAAAAGCATATACATTTTTAAAGTCAATTCGTTCGCCGTTTCGTGCTTCAGATCAAATTTATTTCAAAAGACATGCATTTTAAGAGGGCGCAATCTATAGACACAAGTGATTCTAGTCAAAATTTCAAAAGCACGAATGAGCTTAAACCCCCAGCCTACCGCCATACCAGCCCCTCGTAAGGCACGCCTTCACAGACGTATTTTTTAATCTGATTTGCCTCGCGACGGATGATTTGACGCCAGGTTAGGTTCTGTCCCGCTACATTTGCGCAAGATGATAGTTTCTCGATCATTTTTAGCTCGATCTTTTGCACCGCTTCTCGACCGAATCGAATACGCCCCGCATCCGTTTCAAAATCTTTTGCCGTAATCTCGCGTTTGTTTAACATTCCAAAAATTAATCTATCGCCTAAAATAGGCTTAAAAATCTCTGCAAGATCAAGATGCAGACTTAGCGCACGGTAGTTTGGCTCGTGCAAAAAGCCGATGCGCGGATCGAGCTCGGTTTTGTAAATTTCGCTGAGGCAGACGTTATAAATACGCGTATTTACGTAGCTAATGAGGGCATTAATTTTATCTGCCGGCGGGCGTTTGGAGCGCGTCGTAAATTTAAAACTGCGCTGATCCTCTATGATTTCGTTCCAAGCCGCGAAATACTGCTTGGCAAAGCCGCCTTCCACCGCCATTACCGCTGCTATGTCGCAGGCGCGCGCTAGAGCATCCAGATGCGGCGCAGTATCGAGCGAGACACCATAAGTCTTGCAATTAATGGCTGCATTTAAGATGCGAGCGCGAGTAATCTCGCGAGCGATAAAAAGGCGCTTAGAAAGATCGTCAAAAGCCCGCAGCTGCGCCAAAAGCACAAAGCCGCTTTTGTTTACAGAATTTGAAGTATTCGGGAAAAAACTGCCGCGAAAGCTTTGATAGGCGCTAAAAATATGCAACAAAATGTTATTATCAGCCAAAAACGCCATAGCATAAGTGTCAAGCTCTACCCGCGCCAAAATATAAATTTCATCAATTGCGTTAATCGGCAAAATTTTACTAGTTAAAATTCCGCCCTCGTCGTTAAATTTATCGAAGTATAGATTATTATCTTTGCGGCGCAATCGGCCTGGGCTTAAAATAAAATGCGTGCGATCCGATTTTTGCATACTTTATCCTTAAATTTTAGCTGAATATTGCCTCGTTTTTATCGCACCCGATGACGAGACGCTGTGAATATTTAAGCGAATTAAAAGTATAAATTACTACCGAATCAAGCTTGCTGGCGCATTCTTTTTGCAAAATCGCCATTAATTTTTTAAGATCGCTCGCTCTGATTTCACCCTCAAAAACACTGAATTGCACGCGAGGCAGAAACTTCTCAACCGCCTTTCGGACGCGCGCAGCGTTATTTTTCTCCTTTTCGTCGCTGCTTGAAATATCGTAAAATAAAATAGCGTACATTCTATCTCCTAAATGCAATAATCACGATAAGCGCAACTCTCGCAAATCTTTTGCGGGCTAAATTTAGGCGGCTTTAACTCATTCACAAGGGCGACAATATCGTTTAGAATTATTTCGATTTTAGTGAAATTTTCGGCGTTATCCTCAATGGCTATGACGGTTTTGCCGCTAATTAATTTGCCTTTCACCTCTTTTAAATTTAAGCCTATTTTTAAAAGATAAATGTAAAAAAGCAGCTGCATCTTGCCTGCTTCTGGATTTTTTAGGCTCTTTTTATATTCGGTAATGAGATAATGTCCGCGCTGCTTGGAAAGCTTGTCGAATTTCAAATTTGAAAATGCAAAGTCCTGCAAATCGTTCTCTTTGATATCTGCTAGTGCCTTACCCATCAGCATGTTTTCATCTTCCTGATTGGCGTGAATATTATGTCCGTAAAGCCACGCCTCACGCTTACAGGTGACGTAATAATTCACAAGCGTGCCGGTGATTTGGTCCTTGCAAAACATTAGTCGAAAAACTCTTCGGCAATCGTAAGTTTAGGAAGGAAACCATCAAATTTATTATAGAAATTGCCTGGCGGTAAGATATATCTGCCAAAATAATCTTTTAAAGTAATTTTATAATCTTTTTTAAGTTCTTCTAGTAAATTTTTGCCAACGGATATCGTATATAATCCCAAATCTTTTTCCGAATCTTTAATTTCTGCAATAATTTCAAATTTATCATCATTTGATTTTAATAATTTATCCCGATTATCTAAAAACTTGTCGAAATGCCCACTATACTGCTCTACAAAAAGCGAAACCTTCCACTCCTGCTTTGGCATAAAATTTTCATTAAATTTTCTAAATAATGTTTGAAATTCTAGGTTTTTAGCGTATTGCAATAAATCTACGCTAGTCGTTTCATTTTTTGTACTTTCAAAATAGCTCTCTAAGACATTATAAATTTCGCTCTCTTTTATATTTTGCGATAGAATTTCCTTTATCTTATCCTCTTGCAGATCCGTATCGTGATATGGGAATGATTTACCTTCTAAATAATCAAAAACTATAACTTTTGCAGGCCTATCTGACAAGCCTTCACGATTTACTCTACCCGCAGCTTGAATAACAGAGCCAAAGGGAGCGAACTCTCGAAAACCTATATCAAAGCTAAGATCGATCCCCGCCTCGATCAGCTGCGTTGCAATCAAAATAATCTTTTTACCACTACTTAATTTAACTTTTATCTCGTCAATAATCTCAACTCTGTGAAGTGGAATTTGGTGCGTAGTCAAAAGATAGACGCTATCTTTATTCTCGCTTTTGTTTTTTATGACTTCATATAGCTTTTTAGCTTTTGAGATGGTATTTACGACACAGAGTACTCTTTGATCTTTATGAGCTAAAATTTCATCTTTTAGGATGTCAAAATCGTTTAAATTTGGCTTATAAACGAGCTCATATCTATCCCTATCTCGCTCGTATAAAACAGGGCTTGAAAGCTCAGTAAAATTTTCAAGCTCTGCTGCAATATGAGGCATAGTCGCAGACATAAGTATAAAGTGGATATTGTATCTTTTTGTAAATTCATTAAAAGCGGCAGAAATCGGCTTCAATAAAACTCTTGGAATATTTTGTATCTCGTCTATTATGATAACACTATCTCGCAAAGTTTCTAGTTTTAAATTATCTCTATTGTGATTTGAGAAAAATACGTAAAATAGCTGATTGAAAGTCGTGACGATAAAATTCTCATGCCAAATATCAGCCAAAAATACTTTTTGCATAAACTGCTCTTGCTCATCTTCATTATCTTTTTCTTTATCTGTTTTACTACTTTTATAACTTGTTAGGTGATGGTATTTTAGTACGTTTTGATCGGATATTATCTTTTGATATTCGCTATGTGTTTGATCTATGATAGAGGTAAATGGTATAGCTGTTATAATTCGTCTTTTATCGCCTTTTATTTTAGCTATTTGCAGTGCTAAATTTAGGGCCAAAAACGTTTTCCCTATACCGGTGGGCGCTTTAATCAAAAATTTATCTTTTTGCGTATTATGATTAAAATTTTGAAAAATAAGTTCCTTCGCTTTTGTTCTGTATTTGTTTTTACTGTCAGTTTGCTTTGAGGTTATAATATCTTCTATCTTATTAAGATAAAGATCTATTTTTTCTTCACTTAAAATTTCTACATTTTTATAGGATTTAGAAAAAATAGCTTCAAATTTATCTGCCAAAATAAGCCTCGAATAACGCTTCTTAAAAATAAAGTAGTTATCTAAAATTTGGTATTTTTCCAGCTCGGCCTCTAAATCCAAAAAACAGTCAATAAAATCATTAACATCGGGCTTTATCTCTAAATTCGATCTACAAATCACTTCATCTATCTTTTTAAATTTATCTTTTATTTTTGCTTTTATATTGCCTAGCTCGCTAAAGAAAGATTTAAGATCGGGCAAATCGGAATGATGTTTTAGAATAGTAAAAAAATTAGCTAAAAAATTTATATCTTTATCGACTCTAATAAAAAAATATATAAAAGCACTCTCTAGAGTATGCGTTGTTTTTAGCTTTTGTTGGGCTTTTTCAAAGTCCTCTTTTGAGGCAAAATTTTCTACTTCTAAATTTATATAATCTTGAAATCTCTGTGCAATCTTGGCAATATCGTGAAAGGATGCCGTCTCCTTATGATCACTTTCATCAAAACTATCACTTATATTTTTTACATGGAAATTGTAGGATTTTTTAGGGTGCGAGTTAAAAGAGTTTGAAATTTGCATTATACAAATCTACAATGATAAATTTCATCGACGCAAACTATCTCGTGGATCTTAATATCTCTAGCTTTTATTTGCTTGTTGGATAATATTAAATTTACGCCCGAAGCAGGAGACCTCTCTGGCGTTAAAGTACTCGCAAAACTAATCGGAGAATATAAAATACCTTCTTCAAAATCTATATTTTTTACGTCATCTTGAAGCACGAACGAATCTATATTTATTTCATCAAATTTTTTCTCTTCATATTTTGTTATTTCTATGAATTCAAAATTGCCTGCAAATTCGCTATTACCAAGATAAAATGAAAATTTGCAAATTCTATTTTTTAGATTATGAATCACTTCGTCTTCGAGCTTAAATCTATCAATAAAAACTATATACTTCGGATAAATCAAGAGTTCTCTATTTATCGGTTTTTGAGGAGCCTTATTGTCACGCAAACCAAGCGAGATTTTTTGCATATCAAATTTAAGCAAACTATTTAGATGAGACTTTGTAAATTTAGTATAGTCGTTTATATAATTTTGTGAAAAACTCTTTTTCAAAATAGGAGCACATGGGATTACGCTATATTTAAAGTCGTCAAATCTATCATCATTTAAATAGTTATCTATGCCAAGTGCAGCTGCCAACATACCACAAACCGTAGTTTTTGGAGGGATGGGTAAAGTGATATTTTGACTAATCCCCAAAGGATCTCTAAAACAAGCAAATTTACCCCAAATTTTAAATGCAAACATTACAGTTCTTTGGCCTCTAAATTTATATTTAAATTTTTAAAATTGTCCAGATACTTTTTAGCCGAATCATCATAAAAAACTACTACTTTTTCTATTTTTTGACTCATATTTTTTAACGACCTTACAAGAGCCGAGAAATTTAATTCACATTCGCTAAAAGTACGAAGCTGTTGAGAGTTTTCATTATCTATATTTACAAGCTCGTCAAGTAGCCCTATCATATAAGTATCTTTGTAGATAATCCTTATAAGCATTCTTGGTTTTTGTCCGACTTTACTCCTCGTGTTGAGCAACTTGGTGCCTTGCCACATAGAATCAAGCATATCGGCAACATCTTCTTCACTCGCATTCGTTTTATTGGCACTTAGAGAATTTATAGTACCGTACATTGCAAACAGCCCATAAGGTATATAATTATCGGTTCTAAATGTCTTATTTAAGCTATTGTCTTTACCGAAAGCGCCAGTTCCTTGTGATAAAATAGTCTCTGTTTCATTTAGTGATTTAGCCCAAGAAAATTGCACTGTACCTATAATTTGAAGATTACTTTTGGGTGCCACTCCTCCAAAAAGTCTATTGTCAATGCAGCTTAAAAAAACTTTCTTATCATCTTTTTCATTTAAAGCACTCTTCAACTCAGCAAATCTGGTTTCTGCCGATTGTACCTGCTCTGCGTTATTTACAAATACGGTTTTACCTTTTCTATATTGCAGATCATCTCTAATCGTTCTTTTTACTCTAACATCGCTAACGACGGCCCTTCTATCGCTTTCATCGTATCTTGGTGCATTATCGTTTAGCATGTCGCCGTTAGGATTAGTCATTTTTGCATCCCATAAAAATAAAATTTCACTATGCTTTGCCAACTCACTCATTGTCTTCTCCTTGTTTTTGATTTTCTTTTTTAAATTTTGCATAATCATTAAACCCTTTAATGAAAGCAAAAGAAATCTCCTGTTGAGCTACTCTTATATTTTTTGGGTATATAAAATAAGTGGTAACTAATTGTGATAAATCATTGTTCTTGGGAGTATTTAGACTAAATAGCTTCTCAAAATAGGTTGCTTTATTAAAAATAGCTTTTAAATTTGATTCCGTTATTCTTTTGGTAGATAACCATTTTTTAAACGTCTCGTTCTTTTTTACAACTTTCCCGTTAGGATTATACGAACTATCGATAATACCTTTTGAATAAGCGCCTATTAAATAAGCTCCTTTTATTAAGCCATTCTCAAAATAATTGGGTTGCTCAAGCAATAATTTTTCAAAATATTCAGAAAAAAGTTCCATTCTACATCCTTATTGCATGTATATCTTTTAAAAATTTTAAAACCTTGTTTTCGCTTTCTACAAAAACATTCGGATATATTATCCACTCTTTTATGCCATCTTTCAATTTACTTTTATTTTCACCGTCAAACTCTCTAAAGTGCTCAAAACGCTTTAAAACTTCGAGATAACTTATTTTTAAATATCCTAAAAGCAATTTTGCTAAATATATTTTTTCTTGTAAAATTTTATTTTTCAAATTTGCAATGCTATTTGTAGATATAGCAAACTGTTCCATAATCCTAAAATAATCCTTTAAATATACAAATCTAATATCATCATCCTCGCCTTGAACTCGTTTCATAGCATCCGTAATATGCTCTTCTTGCATCAAATTCGCTACCTTTCTTATCCTGCTTGGCAAAACATCTTCAAGAGTAGCAAATATTTTAACAGATAAATTGGTAACATTCACCTCCGTAAAGAATATATCGAGCGTAAAACTATTAATATATTTGAAATTTTCTATTTGCTTATTCAATTTTCTAATAAAGCTCTCTTTCCTAGCAGCTTCATCACTTAAAGTATTTGATTTTTCAAGAAAATTTATCATTTCCTTAAAAATATCTTCGTTAAAATTTACCATAGACGGAATTATTATATATTCTAATCCTTTGTAATAAAATTTAAGATTGTTTATCGCATACATCCAGCCTTTTTTGACCGATTTTGCCGTATTTTTTGACATAGGAAGACGGATTATGGATTGCTCTTTAAATTTATCATCATAGTTATCCATAGTAAAAAACTTGACATTCGGATCATACCCACAAGGTTCTTTTTCTTGGGTAACAATATCTATCTGCTCCTTTAAAAAAGCGTTCCCTTTTTTGTCCTCTATATGAGGCTTTACAAATTCATTAAGATAATTTTGCAAAACTTCCGGCATGAGCTCATAAAAACTTTTGCCATTTATAAGTAAAATCAGAAAATAATCGCCTTGCTTAAAGTCTTTTAACCCAAGTTCATCATTTTTGTAGTTATCTATATAATCAAAAACAATCTTTGCTAAACTATGATTTTGTGGATTTGAATAGATTAAAATGGAATTTTGTAAGGTATGCGAAATAGCTTGGAATTTTTTATATAAATCTTTTTCGTTTTGATACTCGTAGTTTGGGTATAAATAATATGAATTACTAGTTCCACCTATCTTTTTTGTAAAAAATGTTTTTATGGTGTCTAATGAAGTTCGTGATAGTCTTGGAGTACTAAGAAGCCTCCCGTTCTCAATTTTAAAATCAATAGCCAAAGTTATATGGTCACTATCCTTAAAATTGGAACTTTTAATCATAGCCTTAACATCGTCGTCACTTAGCAGGCTGCCAATTTTATAGAGTTTATGAGCTAATCCCATATCTTATTTTTACCTTAAGTATTTTAATTAATTTTACGACCATTTTACTTAAATATTTCTAAAATTATTATAGATTTGAAATCAGAATAAGATTAAGGCATTAAGAGGCATATTTTATTGTGATTCAAAACTAATTGCAATAAATACTGAACTCTATCTGCCCCAAATTTATGTCAAATATTTTAACATCTACGATAGAGCTAAAAAATATACATAAAATGCACAATATGTATTTTCCCATGCGATTAAGAACTTTTTTAGTTTTCAAATATAACCCCTTATTGTTACCTCATTATAATACAAAATAAAATATATGTCAAATTATATTGTTTTAAAGGTTCAAGTGCCATTTTATTTTGATAAAAATTGTACTATAATGCAGATCAAAGAATAAGGTTTCCCGTTGGGATTTAAAATTATTGTTTTAAAGGTTATGACCTTATTCTTTTTGCTTTACAACCTCCAAAACCCCTACTCCGTAGTTCATGCACCCACTTCCAACGCCCGTGCCAAGGATCAAATTTATTAGCTCTGCATTAGCTACAATTTTCCATCTTGCTTGCCACGCATATACCGGCTCGCGATTGTTGCCATAATAGAATTTCACAGACTCACCCAGCTTTTGCCACAATAAATTTAACTCCATTTCGCCATCATATTTTCGCCCCATAATCGTTTCAAATCGCTGTAAAATATTCGTCTTCATCATCTCTAAATGCCTGCTATCTTGCGGCTGCAAATAGACTTTATGCCCCAAAAGCCCGCTTACTGCGCACACCACGTAGCCTTGCATAATAGCTTCGTTCTCGCAAATTTTATGATTTTTCGCTTCGACGGTAGTTTGCGTAAATAGAATTTCACCCAAGCTTAGCCCGTCTTTTAGTATTGCTAGCGCGATTTTACGTTCAAACTCCGGCTCGCATGAAGCAAATCGCACGCGCAAGTCCTCTCCTCGCAAGATAAAATCAAACACCGTGCGTTTAAAAATTTTACCGCTTGATTCATGCCTATATCCTACGTGCTCTGAAGCCGGCAAATAGCGATAAATAAAGCCCTGAATCAGCTGCGAGAGAGATTTTGTGATTTTTAGATTTTTAGTTGGTAATTTTGCGTTGATTATTAGCATTTACGCTCCTTTGCGCAGTAAAATTTTACCCAAGATTCGTGTAAACCTTGGGCAAATAAGCTCTAAGTGGAATTAAAATCCTATCTCTTTGATATCGGCAAACTGCAAAAACGCGCGATAAATTTGCCCGATATTTGCGATACGATTTGCGCGTATCGCGGCATCCTGAACGTTTATCATTACGTTATCGAAAAAATCATCAATCACGCCTTTAAGTCCAAATAGCGAGCGCAGATACCCACTTACGTCATTTTCGTTGAGCTTAATCGCCCTGAACGCCACATTTAGCGCACGCTCAGCGTCGTGTTCGAATAAGTTTTCGTCCACCGCGCCTATTTTTTCGTCCTTGATGATATTGGCTAGGCGCTTAAAGGTCGCAAAATTTTCCCCGAAATCCGCTGCTGCTGCGATCTCGCCCAGCGCCTTTATGGTCTTGCTTAGTAGTAATAGATCGTTTTCGCCGCTTGCGATGCACGCCTTGATCACGGACGGATTTATCTCGTCAAAAATTCCGTATAACCTATCTTTTATAAAATCCAGCAGCTTAGAAATGTCAAATTTCTTATAATTTGGCGCCAGCTTTTGCGCCAGCGCATTCGCATCAAAACTCAATCCTTGATTTAGTAAAATTTTAATTAGCCCCGTAGCTGCGCGGCGAAGCGCATACGGATCTTTATTGCCGCTTGGAACTTTATTGATACTAAAAAGCCCCAGGAGCGTTTCAAATTTCATCGCCACAGCGATTACGCTACTAAATACACTGCTTGGCAGCTCGCTATCCTCGCCGCTAGGCAGATATTGCTCGCGTATCGCGCGACATACAAGCTCTGCCAGTCCAGCGTATGCGGCATAATAACTACCCATAATGCCTTGAAGCTCGCTAAATTCGCCCACCATCGTGCTGCTAAGATCTGCTTTACTAAACATTACGGCATTTTCTATATCCTGCGCAAAATCCTTTTTGCCGATCTCCGCCTCAATCTGCGTAGCATAATCCACGCTCAGTACCCTTGCTACGGCTAGCTCGCGCACTTGCTTATCATAAACTGAGCCAAGAGCTTGCATATAGGAAATTTGCTTAAGTTTTTCAGGGCTAAATTCCGCTTGCAAATCGCTCTTCCAAAAAAACATAGCATCGCTTAGGCGCGCGCGTAAAACTTTTTCATTGCCGCGCACCACTAGCTCGTCATCATCGGTGATCGCATTGCTAACGACAACGAAGTGATTGCTTAAGTTTTTATCCTCGAAAACGGGAAAATAGCGCTGATTCTCCTTCATCGAAGTGATAATGACCTCTTTTGGCACGCTTAAAAAATCTCGCTCAAAGCTGCCTAGCAGCGCCGTCGGATACTCGGTGATCGCCGTTACTTCATCTAGCAACGCAGGATCGACCTCGATCTTAAAACCATGCTTTTTCTCGAGCTTTGCAAACTCGCTTAGAATTTTATCCTTTCTTTTCTGCTCGCTTAAAATTACGCCGTTACGCTCCAGCAGTGCGAAATAATCTGCGGCGTCTTTAAATTTAATCGCTTCGTATCCAAATTTTCGGTGCGGAAAAAATGCAGCCGCGCTTCGCACGCCATAAATTTCAAAATCTACGTTTTGACCGCCCAAAACGCAGGCTATGCTTCTTATCGGACGGATAAACTCAAACTCGCTGCTACCCCAGCGCATAGCGCGTCCAAAATTTAGCGATCGTAAAAACTCCTCTATCATTTCGCCTAGAATTTCACGACTATCACGCCCCTTTTGCACCGCAGCATGGTAGAGCACCTCTTTGCCACCTATCTGTCGAAATTCCAGCTCGCTTTCGCTTATGCCGCATTTTTTAGCAAAACTTAGCGCTGCAGGGCTCCACGCGCCGTCTTTGAGCGCGACGGATTTTGGTGCGCCCGTGCTTACGATCTGCGCATCATCGCCGCGTTGCGGAAAATCCTCGTGAAATAGCACAAATCTACGCGGGCTAAATTCAAAGCGAAAGTCGCTATTTATGCGGTTGGCCTCAAGCACCGCGCGCCATTTTGGCGCGATATTCGCACGCTCTTTTAAAAACGGGATCGCAGGCAGCTCCTCGACCCCAATCTCAATGAGTAGTTCCATCTTTATCCTTTTTTCGTTGATTTCGTTTTTCGTTTTTCTCCATCATTTCGCGGTTAAATCCTACGATCATAAATATCATAAAAAGCACGAAAAGTGCGGTTATAACGGCATGTATCATTCTACTATAAATTCCTTTTGCCCTTTATAAATCGTAAAATAGGCATTTTTAAATTCTAAATTTTTGCCGTTTTGCACAGGAGCGCTTTTGCGAAAAATTCTAAACTCTCCCGTGCTTTTTAGATCAATTATGCCGTCTTTAACGTCGCCTTTTATCGTGCTTATCACATCTCCTGCGCGCAGCTGCCGCACCGATGCGCTAGGCAAAACGTATGGCGCGATAGAGCCTACGTTGCCGCTTCTAGCTACGATCTCAAAATCGTCAATCTCAAAGCTTTGCTTATAAAATTTCGTCTTTTTTACTAGCAGATCGAGTTTATCGCCTAGCTGCAGCCCGCTGCCGCCATAGACAAAAACTCCGCTTCCATCTTGAGAAATCGCAAAGCCGTGGCGGTTTGTAAAGCTCACGACTACGCCTTTTATCAGCATAGGCTCGCTTATAATGCGCCCGTAAAGCTCCTCTATCGTGACGGTCTTTGCGGCACTAGCAGTATTTTTAGCTAAAAATTCTTGCTTTTTCGGCGTAGATTTTAAAGCGCCCTCGTCCGTCAGAATGAAGCTAATCGGGAAATGATCGGAAGCGGTAGAGGATTTAGCAACAGCGAAACTGTCCTTTTTATATCCAGGCTCGCTACTAAAAAAATCGTCGCTAAGCAAGATATGATCTAGCACTGCGCCGCTTTCATGAGATTCACAAGAGTCAAAATGCTTTAACTGCGAGCAGGGATGTAGCGCCCATAAATCGCTAAATCCATCGCGCTCGATAAGCTCGTTTAGCAAAGAATTTCGCCCAAAATTCGTATTAAAATCTCCCGCTATGATAGCGCGTTGGTGCCCTTGCAAAACTTCGCGTAAAAAGGCGAAATTACGCTTGCGCTCGCTTAGCGGATTGCGTGCAGAGAGCATATGCACGACATAAAAGCTAAAATCAGTGCCGTTAAGCGCAAAATCAGCGCGCAAAATATCTCGTGTTTTAAGCTCTGTCGGGCGGTAAGTTTTTTGAAATTTTATCGGTATGCGCGACATCACCGCCACGCCCGCAGGTGCAGTCTGCGCGCGCGAAAAAGCGTAGAATTTATAGCCCACCTTCTGCGCAAGCGCTTTTAGCACCGCTTCGTTTTCGATCTCTTGCAGCCCCAAAATATCGGCATTAAGCGCGCTTATCTCATCCGCTACCGCTTGCAGTTTGCGCTCGTATTTTTGCTCGCTCCAGCCTCCGCGCCCGATCTCAAAATCCGCGTACTCCGTGCCGTCGTTTACGCCGTCGAATAAATTTTGCACGTTAAACGATGCGATTTTCAGCTCCGCCGCACTCGCGCCGCAGAAAAACATCGCAAAAAGTAGCGCTAAAACTCGCAAACTGCGCTCCTAAAGTCAAATTTATCGATGTTTTGGCGGATCGCTTCGTAGGTTACGATGCCCACGCTAGTGGCTAAATTTAAACTACGCCCCGCGCTGCTCATCGGGATCGTGATGCAGTTTTCGCGGTTTGTGCGCATGATCTCAAGCGGCAGCCCGTGCCCCTCTGAGCCGAAAATCAAAAAATCACCCGGCTGAAATTTTGCCTCGTAGTAGAGCTTGTTCGTCTTCGTCGTCGCAAAAAAGAAGCGCTGCTTAAATTTCTCGTTCGCCGCCATAAACTCGTCCCAATTTTCCCAAATTTTAAGATCCAAGTTCGCCCAATAATCAAGCCCCGCACGGCGCAGATGCTTATCGTCTATGAGGAATCCGAGCGGCTTGATCAGATGCAAAGGACACCCCGCATTGACGCACATGCGCCCGATGGAGCCCGTGTTTGTGTGGATCTGCGGATATACTAACACGATATTAAACATCAAAAATCACCGATTTTGCACGAGCACAATTTTGAGATTTAAAATTCCGCGAGGTAAAGTTTTGAGATTTAAAATTTTGCAAAGCTAAATTATGCGGCTTGGAATTTCGCGCGGTAAAGCCTTGCAAATTTGAATGGGCAAAATTCCATAATTTGAAATTCTGTGAAATAAAATTTAGGTTCATGATTTTGCGATACTGCAGGACGTCAGATATCTCCTCACAACGATACGTCTCTTGCATTTTTATGCGGTGCGCCGAGGCAGCTACTCCCATAGTACAGGACGCGCGATACGGCTCGCTAAATTTTGCTTTAATGCGTTTAATATGACGCAGGCTGTGAGATTTTGTGCCAAGATGTCCCAATCTGCAAAATTTCATCTCGCTGTAATGCGAACTGTGAAATTCCGCATCATTGGTGCACGGTTCATATAGTTTTCCGCCGCAGCGATGCGATATGCGAAATTCTCTCGATCCATAAAGCTTCGCCTCGTGAGCTTTTTTGGTATGGCAGCACGACGGATGAAATTTTAATAGGTAAAATTCCGCGTCGTGAAATCCTACCGAGCTAAGCTTTTCGCTATGAAATTTTACGCTGCAAAAATTTAAATTTCGCTCGCCAAAAAAGATAAAATTTCGTGCAGCAAAAATCACGAGATTTCGCCTGCGATCAAAGCAAAAAGCGCGCTTTTGCAAAGGCGAAGCATTCTTGCAAAACGCGTAAATTTCGTCGCGACGATAGAATTTTTTCATAAAACTAGCTCCTAAATAAAACAGCGATTTTACAGAAATCTCTCTAAATTTACGCTTTTAAAGCCGCTACAAACGCCCTAATCTCCGCTTCTTGCAGCCTCTTGATCTCCTTGCCGATCGCAGCGCCGCGCAGATTGCGAGCGACATCCGTGGCGCAAACCAAGCTTTTAAATTTCTTATCCCAAATCCCAAGCCGCTTTGATGCTTGCACCCTACCTTTACAATACAGCCCGAGCCACTGCTTAAGCGGCATTTTTAGAGCGATTTTGCATAGCTGCTCGTCGCTTACCCGCTTAAAAAACGGCTCGCTAAGTAGCCTTTTATAAAGAGAATTTAGCCCTAAATTCTTTAAAATTTTATCTTTATCTAATCCTAAAAAATTCAAAAACGCATATAAAAAAAACATTTCATTTCTCACGAAAGATTCGCCGCGCTCTATGAATTGCATCAGTCGCTCATGCGTACGCGTATCAATCTGCAATCCAAAAACCCGCTCATAAAGCCCTAGCTCTTGCATTAGCATCATTCCGTATCGGTGCGCAGGTGCACGGAAAAATTTAATCAGCTCTGCTTTAATGCGCTCGCAACTAAGATCGCTAACGTCGATACTACGCATAAGCTCTAAGGTGCGAGACTCGGCGCAAAGCTTAAATCTTGCGGCAAACTGTACCGCGCGATACACGCGCAAGCTATCCTCCACGAAAGTGCGTGGATCAACCACTCGCAAAATCCTCGCATGCAAATCCGCAAGCCCGCCGTAAAAATCGAGCACTTTACCACTTATAGCGTCTATCATCATCGCATTGATCGTAAAATCGCGTCGCCTGCTGGCCTCGTGTTCGTCCGTAGCCAAAGCGACACTAAAGCCCTTGTGTCCGACGCCCGTCTTGCTTTCGGTGCGCGGAAGCGAGATGTCGAAGCTTTTATATTTATAAACGAAGTAGCTTTTGCCGACGCCCTGTGCGCCGAAGTCCTGCATAATTTGCTCGAAACGGCGCGGATCCACATCGTAAAGCTCCACATCCACGTCGGTACTCGCCCGCCCCAAAAAATGATCGCGCACGCAGCCGCCTACCAGATAGATACGCGAGCTAAATTGTTTAAGATAATCTAAAAGCGCGATGAAATCGTCATTTTGATAGATTTTCAAGTCGGTTTTCGATACTTGCAAGCAAAAATTCCATAAATTTTAAATTTAGCTCCACGCGCGCGTTCAAATCACCCTTCTCAAAAGCGTTCAGCCCCTCAAAAAGCACTAAAATTCGCTCTTTTATCGCGCTCAAAAACTCCGCTTCGCTTGAAATTTTAAAATCTGCATTTGCGAGATATTTTGATTTGTCACCCGCTTGTCTCGCGGCCCCGAGATGTCGCGCTTCCTCTGGCTGGCACGTGGCGGAATTTTGAGCACCAGAAGAGGCAAAACTTCCAGCTTGCATACCCTGTGCGGCAGAATTACGAAGCTGCGGCGTGGCGAGCTCATCGTCTCGCGCCTCAGGCGTAGTAAAATTCTGCGGCTGCGAAACGAAATTTTGCTGCTGCGCGGCAACATTGCGGATCTCTAGCGCGGTGGAATTTTGAGCTTGAAGCGACGAAAAATCCTGCTTTTTAGAATGCACCGTACCGAAATAATCGTCAGCTTCGTTTTCTTTAAAATCAGAACCAGACCCAAAATCGTCATTGCTTAGCTCCTTAAAATGCGCGCCTAAAATACGAGGCGTCAAATCTTGCTCGCTTTGGGAGTCGTCATCCGTAGAATTTAGCGCTAATTCAAGATCTTTACTTTTGGCAGAGCTTTGCGCCGTACTTGCGCCCCTGCTTTGCGGCGAAACAAACCCATTCATATCGCTGCCTAAACTATCGTAAATTTCACCTGCGATGCCCGATAAATCACGAAAGCTTTCGTCAAATTTCGTGGCGAAGCTTTTTAAAATTTCATCGTTTGCAAAGGTTGAATTTGTGGAATTTTTGCCGCTTGCAGAAGCAGAATTTTTAAAATTCTCCTCGCCTGAAAAAGTAAAATTTTCATCTTTTACAGCAGATTTTTTTAAAGTAGTGTCCGCTGCAAATTCCACGCTGCTAGGCGCAGAGCTCTTGCGTGCAAGGGCATTTGAACGATCTAGGGCGGAATTCAAAGCGTCCGATGAAACAAAGCGCGAAGTGGAATTTTTAGTATCTAAGGAAGTGAAATTTTGCGCGTTTGATGAAGCGATATCCGGCGCAGATGTAGAATTTAAGGCATCAGGTGCAATGGGATCTGGCGCAAAAGAAGCGGGGCTTAAAACATCCTGCGAAGCCTGCGCTCCTGTTTCAGCGCTGTTTGCATTCACAGCCCCCTCTTGCTGCGCCGCCAAATCTTGCGCGCGCTTTTGTGCTTTCATCTCATTTACTGCTTCGATGATATCTTCTAGTTCATTTTCATACATCAATTAGCCACCTCTTAAATTCCGCTTGTTTACGCACATCGACGCTTAAAAAGCGCTCCAGCATCGCCATATTGACGCCCGAGCTTACCCGGTGATTTAAATTTAGCCGCGCAAAAAGCACCGCCGCATCGCCATCTTGCGGATTATCGCGTAAAATACCGCGACAAATCCGCATCGCGCCGTAGATATCGCCTTTTTTCTCAAGCTCCATAGCGTATGCTAGTGCGCCATTCAAAGCTGGCTCCTAAGCCTTAGCCGCGTAATCTGCGATGATCGAGCCGATCTCTGCAGTCGAGCAAATTTCTTTGGCATCGTACTGCGCGATATCCTTGGTGCGGTATCCGTCGCGAAGCACGGCGCGCACGGCAAGCTCGATCGCTTCTGCCGCTTCATTCTCGCCGAATGCGTATTTTAGCATCATCGCAGCGCTTAAGATCGTAGCGATCGGGTTTGCGATCCCCTGCCCTGCGATGTCGGGCGCGCTGCCGTGAATCGGCTCGTAAATTCCTACTTTGCCGCCGATACTCGCACTCGGAAGCAATCCGATCGAGCCGCAGATCATGCTCGCCTCATCGCTTAAAATATCGCCGAACAAATTCTCCGTCAAAATCACATCGAACTGCGCAGGCGCCCGCACGAGCTGCATCGCGGCGTTATCGACGTACATAAACTCCAAATTTATCCCCTCGTAATTTCCCGCTAGCTCGCTTACGACCTCGCGCCACAACTGGCTTGTTTCAAGTACGTTGGCCTTATCCACGAGCGTTATCTTTTTGTTTCGCAAAAGCGCGGCCTCAAACGCGACCTTAGCCACTCGCTCAATCTCAGAGACGTTGTAGCACATCGTATTTAGCGCGTCCTTTTCGTTTTTAACGCGCGGCTGCCCGAAATAAATCCCGCCCGTAAGCTCGCGCACCACCATTATATCGACGCCCTTGATGATCTCCGGCTTTAGCGTCGAAGCGTTTATCAACTCATCAAAAATCATCGCGGGACGCAGATTCGCAAACGCTCCGAGCTCCTTGCGAATTTTAAGCAGCCCGCTTTCGGGGCGCAGTTCGCGCGGCAGGCCGTCCCATTTAGCGCCGCCGATCGCACCGAAAAGTATCGCGTCGCTTGATTTAGCGGCATTTAGCGTCTCATCCGGAAGCGGAACGCCCATAATGTCGATTGCCGCGCCGCCCATCAAGCGGTAGTCAAAATTTAGCTCAAAATTAAATTTATGGCTTACGGCATCGAGCACCTTGATCGCTTCTTCGATGATCTCAGGGCCGATTCCGTCGCCTTTTATCACGCATACGTCGTATTTTTTCATCCAAATTCCTTACAAGTTTATCTTTGTTTTTGCATAATTTATCGCTCCGCCGGCATCAAGGAGCTTTTGCATAAACTCGGGTATCGCGCCGAATTTATACTGAGTTTTTTGAGTTAAATTTTTAATTATGCCGCCCTTTAGATCGATGCTAAGCTCGTCGCCCTGCGCGATCTTATCCGTCTCGTCACATTCGAGGATCAAAAAGCCCGTGTTGAAGCTGTTTCGATAAAAAATCCTAGCGAAATTCTTTGCGATCACGCATGAAATTCCGGCGGCCTTAAGCGCCATCGGAGCGTGCTCGCGCGAGCTGCCGCAGCCGAAATTTTTCCCCGCTACGATGATGTCGCCGCGAGCTATTTTGGACGAAAAATCCTTGTCCGCATCCTCCATAATGTGCGTCGCAAGCACCGCCGCATCGGAGGTATTTAGGTAGCGCGCCGCGATAATAATGTCGGTGTCGATATCATCGCCGAATTTCCATACTTTTGCCATATTTCCGCCTTAAATTTTAAAATAGATGCGCGATTTTACCGACAAATTTATTAAAATCCGCTCAATCGCTCCGAATGTGAGGGCGAAATTCCTCGCTTAAAATTTGGGGCTAAATTTAAACGCGAGAGCGCAAAGATAGGAATTTTGGAGGCGTTAAATTTTAAATCGGCGGCATAAAGGATGTGGAATTTTGGCGCGCTAATTTTTGTCTTGCGAACGCGGAATTTTAACGGGTAATCTTAAATTTATCTAAAAATATAACCTAAATTTTAAAATTTAGCCTAATTTTTAGGATTTGAAAAATTATTAAATTTAGATGGTTCGCGCCGTATATAAGCAAAAATAAAGAGCGTTTCGGTATAATCCGATCTTCCAAAACCAAATACACAACGACACAAGGAGATTTTATGGCGAGCCCAAAAGACGCCTTAAGCCCCATCGAGCAATTTTTCGACGATAATCAAAAAAGCTACATCACCTACGAAAGACTGATAAAATTTTTCGACAAAGCCCCCACCGCGACGGCCGTTAAGAAAGTCGAAGCGCTTACGAAAAAATTCGACGTCGAGCTGATCTCCGCCGCAGAAATCTCCAAAATCAAAAATTTAGAGGACGCGAAGCTCAAAGAAGCCACGCAAAAAAAGCTGCTGGATGAGGGCTGGGACGAGGAGTTTGACCTATCTAGCGACGTTGAGCTTTTGGAGTGGAGCCGTTCGGACAGCCCGGTGCGGATGTATCTGCGCGAAATGGGACAGATCCCGCTGCTAACCAAAGAAGAAGAGATCGAGATCAGCAAAAAAATCGAGCTCGGTGAGGACATCATCATCGACGCGTTTTGCTCGGTGCCGTACTTAATAGACTTTATTTTAGACTATAAAGAGCCGCTTATCAACCGCGAGCGCCGCGTAAAGGAGCTTTTCAAGAGCTTTGACGACAGCGACGAAGAGGGTGAAGAGGAGGACGAAGAGGAACTATCAGAGGAGGATTACGACGACGAGGAAGATGAGGAGAGCGCGGACGAGGCGAAGCAAAAGCGTTCTAGAAAGAACGATAAGCGCGCTCTAAAGGTCATCGAAAGCTTTAAGGCTCTTGAAAAAGCCAAAAAGGACTGGATGAAATTTGCCGAGAAAAACGCCGAAGCGATTAAGCAGAGCAAGGGAATTTTATCGAAGCTAAACTTGGCGTTTAAAAAGAAAATTTTAAAAGAAAAGCTCATGGATCTGGGGCCTACGAGCAAGCTCATCACCGAGATTGTAAAATCGATGGAGACCGCGCTAAAAAGCGACGAGGGCTTTGAGAAGGAGCTCAAACGCTTAGAGTACAAGCTGCCGATGTTTAGCGCCGAACTGCGCGAAAATCACAAAAAAATTCTAAAAGAGATCACGAGGCTTAGCAAGGACGACATCATCGCGCGCGTGCCGGAAGCTACGATGGTCTCGACCTATGTCGATATTAAAAAACTCTTTTTGACAAAAGAAGCTAGCAAAAAAAGCTTCAACCTCGAGCCCGAGCGGCTGAAAGAAATTTTAGAGCAGATCAAGCGCGGCAAGCGCATCAGCGATAACGCAAAGGCTCGCATGGCGAAGTCCAACCTGCGCCTGGTCGTCTCCATCGCCAAGCGCTACACCAACCGCGGGCTGCCGTTTTTAGACCTCATACAGGAGGGCAATATCGGGCTAATGAAGGCGGTGGATAAATTTGAATACAAGCGCGGATATAAATTTTCGACATACGCGACGTGGTGGATCCGCCAGGCGATCAGCCGCGCCATCGCCGATCAAGCTCGCACGATCCGCATCCCGATCCATATGATCGAGACGATAAATCGAATTAATAAAATCACGCGCAAATATATGCAAGAAGGCGGTAAGGAGCCCGATATCAACGTCATCGCGCAAGAGGTAGGTCTTAGCGTCGATAAGGTAAAGCAGGTCATCAAAATCACAAAGGAGCCGATCAGCCTAGAAGCGCCGATCGGAAACGAGGACGACGGCAAATTCGGCGATTTCGTCGAGGACAAAAGCTCGGTTTCGCCGATCGAGCAAATTTTAAAATCCGACCTTAAAGAGCAGATCGATGATATCTTAGAACAGCTCAACGACCGCGAGCGCACGGTGATCCGCATGCGATTCGGACTGCTTGACGACGAGAGCGACCGCACGCTTGAAGAGATCGGCAAGGAGCTCAACATCACTCGCGAGCGCGTCCGCCAGATCGAAAGCTCGGCGATCAAAAAGCTAAAACACCCAAAGATCGGCCGCAAACTCAAAACCTATATCGAGAGCTAGAGCAAAACGCCGATATAAATTTGCCCCTCAACGCCCGGCAAATTTAAAATCTATTAGATAGCCGGGCTTTGGGGTAGGTATTATTGATCGCGAATGCACGACAAACTGAAATCTGCTAAGATCCAAGGGTGTCAATAATATATTTTTCAGTCTAAATTTTATCAGATGGGGCGCAAATCAAGGTGCAGTAAAATGCAGTAGCGCTTGAAACGCCGATTTTTAGGGACTTAAGGTTTGAAGTCCGTAGGTTTCAAACTCCAACGGAGTAAATTACACGCGGGCTCTGCGCCATAATCAGATTGAAAAAGAAGTTTCAAACTCCAGTGGAGGAAATTTACACGGAATACACAGGTATGGATGAATACGATCACTTGTGGTTTCAAACTCCAGCGGAGAAATTTAAACCAAAGCTTCCGCGCGATGGAGCAGGAGAGGCAGCTGTTTCAAACTCCAGCGGAGAAAATTTACACGATATCTTGCTTAGGAGTTTTTTGCGTTTTCTTTAGTTTCAAACTCCAGTGGAGAGAATTTACACGAAAACTGCGCTATTTAAGCAAAAAATCGTAGTTAGAGTTTCAAACTCCAACGGAGAAATTTACACGCTGCAAAAAGACGTAGTAGAAACGATGAAAGCGCGTTTCAAACTCCAACGGAGAAATTTACACGAACACACTTTAGAGGATATTAGAGAGTTGGAATTGTTTCAAACTCCAACGGAGAAATTTACACGTAAAAACTCGCTTCGCTTTCCACTCATCATCAAAGTTTCAAACTCCAGCGGAGAGAATTTACACAGAGTCAGAAATTCTATTTTTCCAGACTATGAATATTTGAAGTTTATATTCTTACCCCTTAAATTTAGATAAGCGGCAAAGGCGGTTTAAAATAAAACGCCGTATTTGCGGTGTTTTGCAAATCTCAGCCAAAGCTTTATCGGTATATTTGCAAAATTTCAATCAAAATCGATAGCGCGATTTAACGACACAAAAGCCGCCGTTCAGTCGGGGTGCTATCATTCCATCTCGCACCATCTAGCTAGCTTACTGCGCGCTGACAAACCGACAACTCGGCGCCGGCAAACTTTGACGCACGTTCAAACGCATACCACCGCTACTGTCGTACCCACAATCGCAGCACCCATAAATTTGCCGCATTGCTACGCTGGCAACCGCAATACTATCTTAAATTTACTACTCCGTCGTGCCGTCCCGCTCTTAAAATTTACCTTCTTTAGCCAAGGGTGTGCTGGATAACACGACATCGGTATTTTTGTCTCGCTCTAAATTTACCTTCCGTCGCGCCGCTAAATTTAACCGCGCCGCAAGCTGCGCTTTTTAAGATAGCTATAAATCCAAGCTCCGAGCAACAAAACCGCCGCGAGGCAATACATATAAAAGGCCGCGCCGTTTTCATACTCCACGTCCTGCGCGGTAAAAACGGGCTGCGACATTTCTGGGTTTCGCGCCGCCTCGTCCGCGATCTGCGCCATCACCTCATCGTCGTGTACCTCAAGCGTGATCTTTCGCAGATCGATGAAATTCGTCCGCTTATCCAGATGCCTGCCGCTGCGACCCGTGACGTAAACGCTATGCGAGTAAAAATTTAGATAGTAAAATCCCGCGTCGTCCTTAAACAGCCTTTCCGAGATCTGCTGCACGGCGCCTTTAAATGGATTATCTCCCGCCCTTTTTAGCGCGCTTAGCCTGCTGGCGTCTCCGCCAAATTTATAATAAATGTACCAAAACGCGTCCTTGAGCCGGCCCTCGGTGCCGCTAGTGCGCGGACGATTTAAAATTTTATCCTTGCTTAGATAAAATATGCCGTTTTTGCTCGCAAACAGCATGTATTCCTGATGCCCGCTCTGAAAATTTAGCGGCGTATAGGGCTCGTTTGCGACCTCAAACCTCTCGCCGTCCATAAACACCGCGCCCGTAGCGGGATCAAAAAGAAACTCTATGCCGGCGTTTGGTTCCATCAGATACATCTGCTCGCTAGGCGTGAAATTTAGCCTCTCGCCGCCCTTATAAACGCTGCGTCCGTCGCTTAGCCACCGATCGACTGGGCGAAAGTGCGCGGGCAGCTCAGGGCCATCTTCGTATACGGTTTTTCGCCTTATCTGCTTTAGATTTTTTGCGTCGGCGCCATCTAAAATTTTACCCTCGTAAAATACCCGCTCGCCATCGGTTGCGACATAAGGACTCTCGGTCAGCGGCGAGATGGGCGCGCTAGTATCCAGCCTCGCGTAGGGATAGTTGTACTCCTGCGGCCATTTGGAGAGCCCGAAGGCGTGGAAAAACACCTTGTAAATGTAGCTTATCGCGCCGCCCGTGCGCTGCGTGACGTCCGAGCAGAAGTAGCTTACGCGCCCATCGCTGTAGTAGCGCGAGCCGATCTTTTGCGTGCGAGCGGGATCCAGCCCCGACATCTTGCGAGCGCCGCAAAATACGCTACTAGCGTCCATGCCGACGTTTGCGTAGGAGTATCTGTCGGTATCAAGCGCGCGAAAGCTCGCCGCGTCCGCGCCGCCCTCCAGCTCGTAAGGAGCGAGGTTCCAAGAGCGTAGATAAATTTTGCCGCCGATGTTGTAATAATCACTGCTACCGATCTTTTGTGCGCCTGCGGGCAGTTCGCGCGAGCTATCATACACCGATAGCTCATAGATGAAAACGAGCGAGACGAAAAGCGGCACGAGAAGTACCGCAAAGAGCAGCCTTAGCGCCTTTTTATCAAATTTGCTTAAATTATTCGCCTTTTTCATAAGGCAATTATATATCTTGCCAGTTTAAAACGTTAGAAATTTAAAAGCGTTTGCGGGTGAAATTTTAAAATTTAGAGTGCGGTAAATTTGGCGGCGAAAGCTGCGGGTAAATTTGACGGCAAAGCCTCAGCTCAAATTTACCCGCATTTGCGCGAAACGACGCAAGCTCCGCGCGAATTTAACCCCACTTTCACACGAATTTAACTCAAAACAAAATTTCCAGAAGATGCCGAGCCTCAGCTCGCCCTGTTTCCGCGCAAAATTTAACTTAGTACCCGTCAAAATGCTTGGTTTTTGGCAGCACCAAATTTAACGTAATGCCGATGAGCGCACCAAGTCCCACGCCGCTAAAGCTCATCGCGCCAAAATCCAGCACCATGCCGCCGATCGCGCAGACGAAGATGAGCGCGACGATGATCATATTGCGCGGCTCGGCCAGATCCACGCTGTTTTTGATCAGGGTCTCCATGCCCACGCTCGCGATGATACCGAAAAGCAGCAACATAATGCCGCCGATGACGGGAGCGGGGATCGTGGAGAGCGCGGCGCCAAGCTTACCCACAAAAGCTAGCAGTATCGCTGTAAGCGCGGCAAAGGTCATGATGGCGGGATTATAGGCCTTCGTAATGCTAACCGCACCCGTGACCTCGGAGTAGGTAGTGTTCGGCGGCCCGCCGAAGCATCCTGCTAGCGACGTCGCAAGTCCGTCGCCCAGTAGTGTGCTTTTAAGTCCCGGATTTTTTAGAAAATTTTCTTTTGTGACGTTGCTGATCGCAAGCATATCGCCGATGTGCTCGATCGCGGGCGCGATAGCGATAGGCACCATATAGATCACCGCTTCAAGCTTGAAAACCGGCGCGGTGAAATGCGGCAGCACAAACCAAGGCGCATTTAGAATCGGAG
>CAURUA010000004.1:0-65352 GCA_963528045.1 uncultured Campylobacter sp.
TTGCACATTTGCGTGTCACCATCCTCGCAACCTAGCTTTAAATATCGCCTCAAATATAAAATTTGCTCTTTCTCATCCTCGCTCATATCGAGCACCCATTTGCACGCCTCCTTTACATTACCCTTATCGCAAGCCTTCTTGCAAAAATTTTTGCCTTTATTTTTATCTACTTTAGCCCACAACAGTAGTCCGTAAGCGTAGCACGAAGGGTAATGCTCTCCGTTGCAGCCGATTTCATAAAATTTCATAACCTCGTTTATATCTTTGTCCTCTCTGTTTAACGATGTGGCAAAGTGCCCGCATCCTGCGGGATTTCCCGCATCGCAGGATTTTTTAAAATACTCTTTTGCCGCAAGCTCATCCTTTTTTACGCCCTCGCCGTAAAAATATAAAAGCCCGTAATCGTCGCAAAATTTCGCATCTAGCTCGCAAGCTCTTTCGTAATATGTCTTGATTTTCGCGTGTTTTTCGTCCAAAGAAGTAAGCGAATACGCTTGCCCCATAAAAATGCAGCCTTTGGCATATCCCAAACTGCATGATTTTTCAAAAAATTCCAATGCCAAATCGCCATTTTTTCGTGCGCAAGATTTATTATTTAGAATTAAAGCCGCCAAATAGCATGCTTCGCCGTCGCCGTTACTGCATTTCTTTAAATTTAAATCGTAAATATCGCACGCAGGCGCCCCTAGAGAATAAATTTCGCTTACGCTCGCGGCTTTCAAAAACAGAGCCGATACGAGTATAAAAAATAGCGCTTTCATTTCAGCCGCTCTAAACAATATAAATTTAAATCAGAAAACGACGTAAATTTTATCTCTTTGCTATCGGCTACGCTTTGGTTGCGCTCTGCCGCGGCTTGCGTTATTAAAGGAGCCAAAATTGCGGGATAAAATTCCTTCATTATCGCTCTTCGCCCTTCTTTGGATTTGCCATCTTTTACTCCTTAATTGAATTTGCGTTGTATTTATAAGTTATTTCTTCAAATGCTTCTAGCGCACACTTTACAGGATCGTGTTCCTCCTCATCTCGTAAGCAGTTTTCTAAAGCCGTCTTCAACGCGCAAGATCTTAGTTTAAATAGTTTTTTCTGATCGGTAAATTTTTCACAAGCCGTAGTGTAATTTATAACAGCCTTTTTAATGTTGCCTCTTAAACCTATATCTTGTGTTCCAAGAGCAAAACAAGACTCCGCAATACCCGCTTTGCAAGATTTTTCATAAGGAGTGATAGAAGCTTCGCGCATACCAAGCTTAGGACCTAATATATAACCAAGATCCGAGCATCTGGCCATATCTCCGCTATCACATTTTTTAGATAAAATTTCTATTAGTTTAGTGCACGAGCTATATTTGCCGTTTCCCTTATCGCATTCGTTATAAAGATTCTCCTCTTCAGCCGTAGGCTTACCAGCCATTGCGACAGAAACTAAAAATATCATAGAATAAAATACAAAATTAATTTTCCCCATACAATTTCCTTTCGACACCTTCAAAAATAATTTTACCTTTTTTTATAGGGTTACACTCTTTGTCTTTCAGGCAAGCTTTCAGTTCCTCGATATTTTTGCAAACTATATCTCTATCTTTAAGATCGCTATTACAAACTTTTTCAAGACTTTTAATTGCTGCTTGCATATTACCGTTTACATATATATCTAGCGTACCCAATATAAAACAGTGATATGTACTATTAGCATCACACAGCTTAATCAGATATTTCGTAGCTTCCTCTATTCGGCGTAATGATCGCAAAAGATCACTCTGTATAGTACATGAGCGCATATCACCGCCATCGCACTCTTTAGATAAAATTTCAACGAGTTTATTACACGATCCATATTTTCCGTCACCGTAATCGCAGGATTTCAAAAGCGCTCTTTGCTCTTCGCTCCTCAAATCTTCTAACTTTATTAAACCTGTTAAAGACGATTGTGCCGCAGCAGGGATCACTACAAATGCCGTTATAAACGCAAATAACGAAATTTTAAGATAGAATTTTTTCATTAGCACTCCTTATTTTAAGCGGCGATTATATATAAAAATTTTTAGCTGCTTCTTAAAATTTAAGAGGCGCGGCAGTGCGATAAGTGCGCCGTAATCCCACCCGCCTGCACTTAGATTAAATTTTAAAATTTCGCCGCCCGCCACGCACGAAAGCTCCATAATCCGCCGCAAAATTTCGCTCGCAACGGATCTTAAGTTGCGCGGGCATAATCCGCCGCCTTACTTCCCGTCTAAATTTAAAATTTCACTCGAAATTTCATCTATCGTCGCGTTGAAATCCTGCGCCAGCGCGCGCTTTAGCTCCTCTTTCGCCGCCATCATATCGCGCACGATCGCAGCTTCAAACTCCTCTCGATTGAGCGCCTCGTCTCCTTTAGCAAACGCAAAATCTAGCCCAAACCACGTAGCCACGGCAAACGCAGGCACGCACACCACCGCACCCGGGCCGCATACGAGCCCCGCACTACCGCTGGTCGCGCTGGCGCCCGCCTTGGTAAGAGTTTTCGCGCCCGTCTTAGCCGCAGTTTTAGCGAGGCTCTTGCTTATCAGCTTTGCGCCCAGCACGCCGCCCAGCGCCCCCAGCCCCGTCCCGCTCGCGCGATACGCCTTGCTTTTTAGGCTGAAGCTCTGCGTGACGTTAAGATCGATTTTCGCGCCGTATTTTTTAAGCGTAAAATTTAGCGAGCTCTCATAATTTTTGACGTTCGCCGCAGCGATTTTAGCGATGTTTTCGCCAAAATCTTTCGGGAAGCTTTCGCTCACGAAGCTCGCAAATTTCTCATTCAGATACGCCCCAGCGTCATCGTCCCACACGCCGTGCCACAGCACCAGATAATCGCTCAGAAACGAGTAATTAAAATCCGCCATTTTCTGCGCGCTAAGCCTCGCGCCCTCGTCGTAAACGGCGTCGATGTAGCTATTCAGCGCGGACGCGGCGTTTGCTTCCGCGGCAAAGCGCGTGGCGTTCAGCTCGCCTCTTAGCGCATCCGCTTCGCGAGCGCTTAAGATCAGCCGCTCGCCGCTTTGCAGCACGATCTGCACGCCCGTCTCGACCGCGCTTTTAGGATGTGCGCCCTCCGCTTCGCCCGCAGCAGTGCGCGTCTGCGCGGCGCAGATCAAACACAGCGTGACGTAGGCAAGCGCAAAGATCGTGCCGCTGAAGCGCCCTATTTTGGGCGCGGACGTGGCTCGCGGCATAAAAAGCACGAAGGCGCAAAGATGCAAGATCGCGCAGTAAAAGACGAAATCTCCCGCGCAGATCAGAAACAAAAGAGCGATTTTTAGCGCGCTAGGGCTCTGCGACAGCGCCAGCTCGAACAGCGCGTTTTTATAAAATTTCAAAGCGTAAATTTCATTTAGCAGGGCGGATTTGAAGTGCGCTTGCGGCGCGGTAGATTTTAAAATTTCAAAAATTTCAGCTACCGATGCGGGGCTAGTCGCGGATTTTTCAGCGGAACTGTCGGCAGCCATACTCGGTGCGGCGGGATTTTGGGCTAAATTTTGCGCTGCGGCGGGGCTAGTCGTAGAATTTTTAGCGTTGATTTGCGATGTAGCGGCGGTATTTGCCTTTGAATTTTCAGCCGAGGCGTACACCGCCCTGACGGAGCTCGCTTTAAAATTTGCGGGCGAAGCGGTAGGTTTTTTGGCTGCGTTCGGCGCGGACTTGACGACATTATCCGTCTCGGAATTTCCGATAACTATGGCAGCGTTATTCGCCGCGGAATTTTTAGCGGATTTAGAGGCATTATCTGTTGCCAAATTTCCGACGGGTGCGGAAACCCTATTCCTCGCGTAGTCTTCGGCGGATGAAGCGGTGCTGGCAGGCGGAGTAAAATTTATCGCAGAATTTAAAGAGTGCGCAGCTGGATCCGCAGCGTCCGCAAGCCGCAAATAGGCCAAATTTATGGCGAAATTTGCCGCTACGGCGAGTACTGCGAGCAGCAAAATACTAAGTTTGAGCGATAAAATTCTAGGATTTTTAATCTCTTTTAGGCTGAGCTTAAGCACCGCCAGACGCATCAGAGCAAGCCCCGCAGGCAGCGCCGCTAGCGTCACAAATAGCGCCGCGCCACTCAAATCTGCCAGACCCAATGCCAAAGTGGCGCTTAAGAGGATCGCGCCCGCGAAAGCAAAAACCCCGCTTATCAGCCTGCCTCTAAAAATTTTAATCAAAGTCCCGCCGCTGCGAAATAGCGCCGCATTGGCGCGCTGCTTCGCCTCGTAAAAAAAGCTAAATAGCACCCGAAATAGCGCGTAAGCCCAAAACGCCGCCAGCGCGCAAAAGCCCGCATCGTCCAAATCCTGCGCGTAAAGCGCTAAGCAAAAAACGCTAACGATCAGCGCTAGCCTAAGCGCTATTTCACAGATCCAGCGGCGCGTCGTCGTCATCGAGCCTGTTTGCCTCATTGATCTTTGGAATGCCCATCTCTTCGATATTTAAAGGCGGTGCAGGTTTAAATTTCGCCTCGTCCTCTTGTGCCTCAAAAGGCGGCTCATCGCCCTCGCCTCTTTCAAAATACGCAGCGTCCTCTTGCTGCGTATTCTTTGCGCCTTGCGATGTGCCTTCCGCACTCTTTACGTTTTGCTGCGCATCAGCCGAATTTCCATGCATGCGCTCTGTTTGAGGCGCGACGCCGCCCGCTCTTGCATCGTCTAAGCTTTGCCCCTTAAATTCTTGCTTTTGCGGTGCACGACGCACCTCTGCCAAGCTCTGTTCTGCGCTAAATTTAGACTCGCCGTCTATCTCCTCGCCGTACTCTGCATCGCTTTGACCGAAGCTAGGCATCTCATCAAAATCGATATTTACTCCGGGGTTTCGAGCGCTAGCGGAGCTTTCATTTAAGCTTACGCCGCTATTTTGCGCTTCATTAAAATTCTGCGTTAAATCTTGCTGTAAATTTTGCGCTACACCCTGCTGCGCCGTGTCGAGGCGCGGCGCAGCAGGCTCCTCAAAGCCCTGATCTTGCAGCTGCGAGACGTAGTCGAGATTGTCGTTTTCGTTAAAGATCGCGCTCTCGCTGGGCTCGCCGCCGAAGCTCGTATCGACGAAGCGGGTAAATCTGCCCTGAAAGCCCACCTCGATCGTCCTGCCCGCCTCGCCCGAGCGGTTTTTGCCGACGATGATTTCGGCTTTTTCCTGATAGTCGTTGCGCCTAAACACGGGCTCGCCTGCGTCCTTGCCCTCGGCCTCCAGCCGCGAAATGCGCTCGCGCTCCATCTGCTCTTTATAAACCTCGTCGCGATAGACGAAAAGTATGATGTCGGCGTCCTGCTCGATCGCGCCGCTTTCGCGCAAATCGCTTAGCATCGGGCGTTTGTTTGAGCGCGCCTCAAGCGAGCGGTTTAGCTGCGACAGCGCGATTATCGGGATGTTTAGCTCGCGCGCTAAAAGCTTGAGCCCGCGTGAAATTTCGGCGATTTGCAGATGGCGCTCGGAGTAGTTGCTCGTGCTCGTCATAAGTCCGATATAATCGATCACGCAAAGCTCGATGTTGGCGTCTGCGGATTTGAGTTTGCGCAGCTGGGTGCGGACTTGGTGGATGTTTACATAGCCGCTGTCATAGACGAAAAGCGGCATATTCAGCACCGCGTCGCAAGCGTCGTTGAAGCGCGTCCAGTCGTCGTCGCTAAGCTTGGCGCTCATTATGTCGCTTAGCGGGATCGAGCTAAGCGCGCTTAGTATGCGATACATCAGCTGCACGGAGGGCATCTCGAGCGAGAAAAATACGACGCCTTTGCCGCTTTGCAGCGTTTTCATCATCAAATTTAGCGCAAAGGCGGTCTTGCCCATACCTGGGCGGGCGGCGATGATGATGAGCTCACCCGGTTTCAACCCCTTCGTGCAGTCGTTTAGGAAGCGAAAGCCCGTATCCAGCCCCACGAGCTCCGAGCCTGCGAGCGCCTTTTGGCGTTTCAGCTCCTCTACCACGTCGGCGATAATCTCGTGCGATTTTTTGATGCCGCCGTGGCACTCCTCGTCGATGAGCTCGTAAATCTTAGAGCTGATTTTATCGGCGGTGTCTTTGCTGCGCACGGCTTCATTTACCATCGAAGGGATCTCGTGCGCGACCTTGATTAGCGAGCGCTTGATCGATTTTTCGCGCAGCTCAAGCGCGTATTTTGGGGCATCGACCACGCCGCTGGTGGCTACGACCTCGGTAAATGCGCCATCGTCGTAGCGCTCGGCAAGCCATTTTTTAACGAAGCTCGGCGCGATCGGCTCGTTGTGCGAGGAGCATTTGACGATCGCCTCGTAGATGTCGGCGTGCGGCTTGTAGAAAAAATCGCCGACCGAGATTATCTCGCTCAGCTCGCCGTATGCGTCCTCGTTTTGCAAAAGCGAGCTTAAAATCGCGCGCTCCATATCCAGATCGTATAAATTTGCAGGCACATTCTGCTTCATTGCCATCGCTTCCCCTCGTTTCGCGCGCTTTTGCGCGTCTAAATTTTAAGCTCTATAAAATCGTAAATTTAATCCTCAGCCCAGGTCCGCTCTTTTGAAAACCGATACAGCTTTGAAGGCTCGCCTCGGCCTTCAAACTATCGCGGCTTTGAAAGTTTTGTGCTTCCGCAAAGCCCGCGAAGCTCGAAGCTTTGCGGCTCAAAATCTCGCTAGATTAAACAGCTTGCGATCTTAAAAGCTCGAACGATTTTGAAACCGCTGCATTTTTAAAACTTAACGCTTCCAAAAGTCGCGCAATTTTAAGCCGTTACGCTCCGCATATACCGCAACGGCTTTGAGGCTACACTCAAAGGCTGGCGCGGCGGATTTAAAATTTTGAAATTTCATAGAGCTTGAAATTTCGCTAGGGCTTAGAATTTTTTAAAATTTTAAGCCCGCCCATTAAAATTTGGCGTCAAATCGCGAGTTTTAAATTTTGAAATGAAATTTCAAGACGAAATTCCAAAGCCAAAATTTTAAACTCAAAAATCTAATACGAAATTTCAGCGTTAAAATTTCAAGCCCGAAATTTCAAAACCAAAATTCCAAGCCGTATTCCCAAAGGCTCAAATTTAAAAGCGCCGCCTTAAGGATGAAATTTTAAAATTTCACGCCAAGACGCGCTGTACCTATAAACCTAAACGAACCGCAATGAGCCCAAGCGCACCAAAATTCAGAGCCGAGCCGCCCAAGCTACGAATCATAGCGATATTTAAGCTGCTAGGCCCCGCAGCCCTCACGCTCCTTCGCGAGCCCGCACCTCGTCCTCAACCTCTTGCAAAAACCGCTCCACGAGCTTGCTCTCCTCGAGCTTGGCGACCACTTCGCCGTGGCGCATCACGATGCCGCGCCCGTTGCCGAACGCGATCGCCACGTCCGCGCCCTTCGCCTCGCCGATCGCATTTACGACGCAGCCCATGACGCTGATATTTAGCGGCGTTTTGATATGCGCGGTTTTTTCTTCGACGATTTTGATCGCGCTTAGCAGGTCGCTTTGCAAACGCCCGCAGGTAGGGCACGAGATGATATTGACGCCGCTTTTTTGCACGCCCGCGTCCTGCAGGATCGCGCGCGCGACGCGGATCTCCTCCTCAAGCTCGCCCGTGATGCTCACGCGCATCGTATCGCCGATCCCCTCCATCAGAAGCGCACCCAGCGCGATCGCGCTCTTGATGCTAGCGTGAAATTTCGTCCCCGCCTCGGTCACGCCCAGATGAAAAGGATACTCGCATAGCGGGCGCAGCGCGCGATACGCAGCCACCGTGCTCGGCGCGTCCGAAGTCTTAAGCGAGATCGCGATGTCGCTAAAGTCCTCATCCTGCAGCAGCGCGGCGTTATACAGCGCGCTTTGCACCATCGCCTCCACGCTGCGGCCGTACTTTTGCTCAAACTGCTCCTCCAAAGAGCCCAAATTTACGCCGATGCGGATAGGCAGGCTGCGAGCTTTGCACGCGCGCACGACCTCTTTGATACGCTCCTTGCCGCCGATATTGCCCGGATTGATGCGGATAGCATCGACAAACTCCGCGACCTGTAGCGCCAAGCGAAAATTAAAATGGATGTCCGCTACGATGGGAAGCGGCGAGCTTTTTTTGATGCGTGAGAGCGCGTCCGCGTCCTGCTTATCGAGCACGGCGCAGCGCACGATGTCGCAGCCGGCGAAATACAGGCGGTTAATCTGCTCTAGCGTGCCCTCCACATCCTTAGTCTTAGAAAAGCTCATCGACTGCACGGAGATGGGCGCGCCGCCGCCGATTTTAACGGAGCCGACGGAGATTTGGCGGGTCGGATAGCGATTTTTCAAATTTAAGCCTTTAGAATTTTTTGCGCTATTTTATTCAAAACGGGGTTAAAATTTAATAATTCGCACTCGCCAGCCGCCGCTAGAATTTCGCCTACATAATTTCACTCGCTAAATTTTGCTTTCACGCTTGCAAAAAATTTCATTTCGCCGCGAAATTTGAGCGAATAGAGCTCTATAAAATTCCGCCATCTAATAAAATTCTAAAAATTCCGCTAGCAAGCGAAACTCTACAAAATTTGATGACAAGCGAAATTTAACAAACTACGCGGCCAAGCAAAATTCTGCGAATTTAGCAGGCGGGCGAAGTCCTACAATGCAAAATTACGAAATTAAGCTCTTAAAATTTCGGCGAAATTTTACCCACAGTATCGTCGCAGTGCCCGCTCGCGCAAAACTAGTGCAGTCTGATTTATCCTAGCAGCGCGACATGCAACCGTGAAATTCAAAGCCCGTAGATGAAATATAAAAATTTTATCTTTAATTGCAGCATTAGGGCATTGTTTCGCACGGCAGTAAATCCGAAGAAACATTAGCCGTTCATGTTTTCGCGCTGCAAGCGCCGTTCTTACAGAGGCAGCAAAATTAACCCGCCTACGCATATGAAATTGCGCTGGCGTGCCGCCTAGGCTAGCGCACCAGCTCCATATTCACCTTGACCCTGCTCATCTTGTCCTGCAGCATATCCATCACCGACTCATTGCGCGACGAAGCGTCATCCATCGGGGCTTCGTGCTGCTGCCACTTGCTTTTCGGCGCGGCAGGACCCCACTGCGACGAAAATATCAACCCGCGCTTTTTCTCGGTCTCAGGCGCAGGCTCGTACGGCTGTGGAGCGGGCTTCGCCCAACGCTCATCATAACGCATCGCAGCACCTTGTCCTAGCGCATTACCCCGCTTTGGCGACGGTATTTCACTAAGCGCGCTACCACCAGAGCGCCCTATCGCACGGCTAGAGCGAGCAGATGTGGGAAGATAGGGCGCGCGGGCATTTTGACGAGCCGTATATTTCGTGGCACTCGAATGAGATGCAGCTGTATGCTCCATAGCGCCGGAACGAGTTGCACTATAGCCGTAGCGAGCTTGCGGCTGTGCAATTCGAGTCGTCGTTAATTTGCGAGCTTGTGCGTCTACGGTTTTGCCGGTCTGATCATCCGCGCCTCCGTGAGTTTGCGCGCTTGCATTTCTCCGCATATCTGCACCTCTGTAAGTTTGCTCCGTATCGTGAGCGCTTGGCGCTTCATCCTCATAAATGCGGGTCTTTGGCAAACGCATCAGCGTCGCGACTAGGCTCTTGCTAGCTCCATTCTGACTGCTTGATTGATTAGCCGGGCGCCTAGATGCTTTATTTCTCGCAGAATGCGATGCGAAATTTTGCCCGGGATTTTTAGTGAAATTTTTCGCACTTTTTCGCGTGGAATTTTTAGCGGAATTCCCAGATGCACGCGTATTTTTTGTGAGCTTGGGATTTGAAAGGCTTTTAGCATTTGCAGGTTTTTTAGCATGTGGCTCGGCAGAGGATTTTGCCGAGGTATTTTTACTCGGATGATCTTTGGCTCGCAAATTTTGAGATGAAATTTTATATTTACGGTTTTGCAACGCGGAAGGTGATTTGTGGCTTTGCTGCGCAGCAAAAGCGCTAGAAAAGCTCGTCAAAATGAACGCAATTAAAAAGATACGAGCTAAATTTTTCATCGTTTTCCTTTCCATGGATTTTAGGCGAAATTTAGCAAAGCTTAGATTAAGCCGCGTTAAATTTAATGAGTGAGGCTATGAAATCTCAGCTCTAATTCAAAGCCGTATCGCCAAACAAAAGCCTGAATAAAGGCTAAGCTTTAAAAATTCCGCAGCTAGGATTCTGTTTGGCAATAGAATTTTATCACACTAAAAATATTACGCCACAGCAAATTTTTATCTTGTAAGCGTTTAGGCGGGATAGCTGAAAAATTTTAAAGTTTTATAATTCTTCGCTTAAATTTTGAGTGGCAAGTCAGAATTTAAGGTAAAAAGCAAGCTCAAATAAAGCTTTTAAATTATAAGGATAAAGCGGCAAAACCGTAAATTTGCGGTGAGATACAAAATTTATCAGATCATGCGGTGACTAAAAATTACACCGCTTAATCGTTAAATTAATAATAAATCACCGCGCTTTAGACATATCCAAAACGCGGCACATATCATTATGGCGGCGTATGGCAAAAATATCGCCGCGCATAAAGCATTTCGCGGCGCTGTAAAATCTCACAGCGCCACAGCAAGGCGTATAGGAGCGCCGAATGACGCTCCTATGAGGGCTACATCATTCCGCCCATGCCACCCATTCCGCCCATATCAGGCATTGGAGGCATTGCAGGTTTCTCCTCTTTGATCTCGCTTACGGTCGCTTCGGTCGTTAGAAGCAAGCTTGCGACAGAGACCGCGTTTTGAAGCGCAATACGCTCGACCTTGACCGGATCGATGATACCTGCCTCAAACATATTGACGTACTCGCCGTTTGCGGCGTTGAAGCCGAATTTTTTGTCTGAGCCTTGCTCAACCTTATTAGCTACGACACCCGCGTCAAATCCCGCATTCTCTGCGATCTGGCGAAGCGGAGCGAAAAGCGCGCGCTTAACGATGTCTGCGCCGATAAGCTCGTCGCCGCTTAGAGCTAGCTTTACGCTAAGTCCCGCCCTGATCAGCGCAGCGCCGCCGCCGATTACGATACCCTCGTCTACGGCTGCTTTAGTTGCGTTTAGAGCGTCGTCCACGCGGTCTTTTTTCTCTTTCATCTCGGTTTCGGTCGCAGCGCCCACCTTTATGACCGCGACGCCGCCGCTAAGCTTAGCCATACGCTCTTGAAGCTTCTCTTTGTCGTAATCGCTCGTAGTCTCGGCGATTTGAGCTTTGATCTGCGAAACGCGCGCGTCGATATCTTTTTTCTTTCCCGCGCCGCCTACGATGGTGGTGTTGTCTTTGTCGATCACGATGCGCTCGGCTTGTCCAAGATCGGCCATAGAAGCGCTTTCTAGCGTTCTACCAAGCTCCTCGCTGATGACGGTGCCGCCCGTTAAAATCGCGATATCTTCAAGCATCGCCTTTCTGCGATCGCCAAATCCAGGGGCTTTGACCGCGGAGATGTTTAGCACGCCGCGAAGTTTATTTACGACTAAAGTCGCAAGCGCCTCGCCCTCGATATCCTCGGCGATGATTAGAAGCGGTTTGCCGCTTTTTTGAACCTGCTCCAAAACCGGTAGTAGGTCTTTTAAATTTGTAATTTTTTTATCGAATAGCAAGACTAACGGCGAGCCGAGCTCGACTAGCATTTTTTCTGCATTTGTGATGAAATACGGGCTTAGATAGCCGCGGTCAAACTGCATTCCCTCGACTACGGTTAGTTCGTCATTGATCGATTTTGCCTCTTCTACGGTGATGACGCCGTCTTTGCCGACCTTCTCCATCGCGTCTGCAATCAGATCGCCAACGGAGCTATCGTTGTTCGCAGAGATCGTAGCGACCTGAGCGATCTCTTTTTTGCCGCTTACTTTCTTAGAGGATTTTTTTAGCTCTTCGATGATCGCGGCGCTAAATTTATCCATACCGCGCTTAACCTCGATCGGATTTGCGCCCGCAGTTACGTTGCGTAGTCCCTCTTTAAAGATCGCGTGAGCTAGCACGGTCGCAGTCGTAGTACCGTCGCCCGCTTGATCGTTGGTTTTGCTCGCTACCTCGCGCACCAAAGAAGCGCCCATGTTCTCGAGGGTATCTTTTAGCTCGATCTCTTTAGCGACGGTTACGCCGTCTTTTGTGATCGCAGGAGCGCCGAAGCTTTTTTGAAGCAATACGTTGCGACCGCGAGGTCCCATAGTGACTTTAACTGCGTCGTTTAACTTTCTAACGCCCGCGTATAGCCTGTTTCTTGCGTCGTCTGAAAAAATAATCTCTTTTGCCATTTTTAATCCTTTTTTATTTAATTATACCTAAAACGTCTTCTAAATTTAAGATAAGAAATTTCTTATCGTCTAAGCTAATCTCGCTGCCTGCGTATTTTGCAAACGCCACGGTATCGCCATTTTTCACGCCTTCGCATTCACTGCCGACGGCTACGATTTTGCCGGTTGAGGGCTTTTCTTTTGAAGCATTGTCAGGGATGATGATACCCGAAGCGGTCTTTTTGGTCTCCTCCTCGCGCTCGATTAGAACGCGCTTGCCAAGTGGTTGAAATTTCATTTCAGTCCTTTCTTTGATTTGTGATTTTCTAAAATTGGCACTCAATGTATTTGAGTGCTAAGATTATATGCAAAATTTATATTCTTGTCAATAGTTTATGAAAAATTTTTATAAAACTTTAGTGATTTAAACTCAAGTATTGAGATTTCAAACGTTAAATTTTAAGGGCTATAATACCCTCAAATTTTAAATTTTAAGGGGACGAAATGAAAATTTTCGGCATAATTGCAGGAATTTTAATCCTGCTTATCGTAGGTGCGGGCTGCCTATTTTTCAGCGATTTTGGAAACAATCTAGCTAAGCCTTACATAGAAAATTTGATCAAAGAAAAAAGCGGCCTTGACGTGAAGCTTGAGAAATTCGATCTAAATTTCGGCGATCTGGACATCAGTGCCAACGTAAATGACGCTGCGAATGTAAACGTAAAGGGTAAATACTCGCTTTTTGCGCGCTCTTTCGATCTTAACTACGACGCAAATGCGCACGATCTAGCCAAGCTCGGCATAAAAACGAGCGAAGGACTAAGCCTCAAAGGGCAAATTTTGGGCGATCTTGACGAATTCGGCATCAACGGCAGCGGGCGGATTTTTGATAGCAACGTAAAATTTTTAGCAAATTTAAAAGACCTTAGTCCGCTTGATTTGCAAATCGACGCTAAGGGCCTAAACGTCGAAAAGGCCCTTAGCGTAGCCTCTCTGCCGATCTACGCCAAAGGAAATATCGACGTGCTCTCGGACATCAAGGCTAGCAGCGGCGGCGCAGAGGGCAACGCAAGCATCAAAAGCTCAAATTTGATCCTAAACGAATCTGCGTTTAAAGATATGAATATCTCCATCCCAAAAGGCGTGCAGATCACGCTAAACTCGGACATCACAGCGCAAAATGACGTCCTGCGAGCAGCAAGCAAGATTGATTCGACTCTGGGCAAAATCAGCGCCGAAAAATCGGAATTTGATCTGAAAAACAAAACTTTAAACTCCGATTTTAATCTAAGCTTGCCCGATTTAACGAAGCTCGAAAGCCTGCTCGGGCGTAAAATTTCAGGCGACGTTAAAGCAAGCGGAAATTTAAAGACCGATTTTTCTACGCTTGAGCTTTCAAACTCGCAAATTTCAGCGTTTAAAGACGCGCTTAAAGCGGATGCGGGAGCCAAATACGATCTAAAAAATAAAAACGGCGAGCTGTCCGCAAAGCTAAACGCAAACGATCTGGCCGCGCTGCAAAACGTCCTGGGAGTGAAGCTGCAGGGCAAGGCAAACGGCGAGCTTAGCGCGGCTCTAGCGCAAAATGAGCTTAAAAATCTAAGCTTAAATCTAAACGCGATGGGCGGCAACCTGAATGCAAGCGGAAATTTAAGCGATCTAAAGCTTAAGGCGAGCAATCTAAATCTGGCCGTGCTTTCGGCTCTGTTTTACGGCAGCGCGATCGGAGAGGGCACGATAAACGGCGATGCGAAGCTAAATTTAAAAGACGGCATCAACGGCACGGCACAAATTTCGCTTGCTAACGGCGTGATTTTTAAGAAATTTTTAGACGGCGCGACGGGCAAGAGCTTCCCGAGCGATCTGAAAACGGACGCACAGGCGCAGACAAATATCAAAAACTCCATCGCGACCTTTAGCGTAAGCGCAAACTCCGATCTGGCGCAGCTTCAGAGCCTAAACGGCACCTACGAGCTCAAAAACAAAGCGCTTAAGGCAAACTACGCGCTGCTGATCCCGAGCTTGCAGCGACTGGAGTTTTTCTTAAATCGCAGACTAAACGGCAAATTTGCTGCGACGGGCGAGCTTTCGCACGACGGCAAGAGCATGTTTGCAACCATAAATTCCAAGGTTGCGGGCGGAGAGCTAAACGGACAGATCGCGGGCGATGAGGCGAACTTCAAACTTCAAAATTTTATCGTCAAAGAGCTTACGACGCTTTTAAATATCGATCACGTTTACGACGGCACGGGCAACGCAAATCTTACGTATAATACAAACTCGCACAGCGGAAAATTCGACGCGATCATCAACAACGGCCGCCTTCCTAGCGGCGGACTGATCGATAAAATCGGCAAAATTTTAGGCCGCGATCTAGGCGGCGAGGTCTATAACGACGCCAAAGTAAACGGCACGATCAAGCAAAATTTAATCAATTTCAACGCCGATATGAGCGCGCAAAAAAGCAAGCTAAACGTCACCGGTGGCACGCTGGATAGCAAAACGGGCGCGATTTCGGTGCCGGTTAAAGCAAATATCGAAAAAACCGATCTTGAAATAAACATCACCGGCACGATCAAAGAGCCGAAATACAATATCCAATCGGACTATCTAAAGGGCAAGCTCGACAAGCAGATCGGCAAAGGTATCGACAAACTTTTCGGCGTGAAAAAGGACGATAATAGCAGCAAAAATGACGCGAAAAAGGAGAAATCGGACGCGATTAAGGGGCTGATAAATGGGCTATTTTAGCCCATTCGCCTCATTTGACGTTTGGAATTTATGGATACTGCTAAACGAGCGCGAAATTTAAAATTTTGAAATTTTGAAATCTCGCGCAGTTTAAATTTAAAATTTCGCACTAGCTGGCGCAGACAAAGCCGCAAAATTTCAAAACTCGGCGCACGCTATTTATCTAAATTTTAAATCTCGTTTCGGTCTGTATTTTAATGACGCTCTGAATTTATCGCCGTAAGCTTATCCTGCTTGCGCCGCCGCTATCCGCAATGAAATGCACGCCGCAAGCCTAGCGCCTTTTAAAGTATTTCGTATCAATACTGCGCGCCGTGTTTTCAGGCTATCCGATGCTACTTAAAATTTCGCGGCGCAATGTTTATTGCAGTTGGCGCCATGCTAGATAAAATTTGCCCACCATAATCGCAAGAAAAATGAGCGTCAAAGCTCCAAATACCGTAGCCGTAAATTTATCATCCGTCGTAGCGTATTTGTCATATCTGAATTTCATCAGATACTCGCGCTGCGGCGGATCGACGCTCGCATTATAATCCAAAAATAAAACTTGATATGCCGTGCCGCGACCCTGAAACGGAAACGGACGGCTTTGATACCAAGCTTTAACTCGCTTGCCTTCCAGCCATTCGTATGCGATTAGCGAGATAGAAGGCTTAATATTTACGCCTTGCCACTCGTCCGCTCCTGAGCGCTTAAAATTAGCTTCAACAATTGCCGCATTGAGCAAAATTTTATTTTTATAAAAGGAGGTTAAGTTATCCGTATCGCCATTTAAAAAGACTTTGATAAATTTGCGCTCATCCGTAAAAATCTGCATATATTCGCGCCCATCATCGCTTCCGACATCCATGATTATTCCATTTGCGATTTTCAGATCATCTAAGCTTTTAGGATTCAAGCTAAAAAGAAATCCGTACCACATCGCCGCCAAATAAAATGCGATCATAAATAGATCGAACTTGCGATCTAAGTTATACCAAATTTCGCCGAGCTTCATCGATCATTACATTGTAAGTTTCGCTGCAAGATACGGAATTTCACAGTTTTTATTATCGCGAGCTATGCTGCATCGCAAGTGCCTCCATCGCCCCGACGGGCAGAAATAGCACTACGCCCACGATTACCACCGGTATAGCCACGATGATGCCTAGCGTATCCAATAGGGCGTTGCCCTCGCAGCGTTCAGGTCTAACCTCGATGTTTGCCGGAATCGGAGAGCGCAGCCTATCGCTTGGCTTCATTATTTCGTTAAGATTTTTGATCTGTACGACGCGCGCATCGAAGTAGAAAATCGCTTCTATCTCGCCTTTTTTCTCATCGATTTCGATGCGGTTTGCTAGAGCTTTGATTTTAGCGACATCTGCACCGGCTGCGGAATTTAAAAACGCGCTGAAGCTACCGCGCGCCTCGCCGTTTTTCGCATCCGTCACTTCGATCTGTACAAACTCGCGCTTAAGCCCTTTGGCGTATCCGCCGTCGTAAAATTCCGAGATTTTCTTAAGCGACGAGCCGTTCGTTAGGACATAGCTGAGCTTCTCGCCTACGATGTATTCTTTACCGTCGTTTATGAAAAATGCCATAATCTTTTCGGGCGTTTCGTTCGCCCCAGGCATTACGTTTTGTTTGCACTGGCATCCCACAAGCAGGACAGCTAGTAAAACCGCGATAAATTTTCTCATGATGATCCTTTAAAATTTTAAATTAGCGTATGAATTCCGCAGCCAAAGCTTTATCTCAAAAAATTTCAGCAGCAAAATTTTACGTCGATACAATTTAGCCGTAGCCAGACTTAAATTTACCCCAAACGCAGGCTACTTCAGTGCCGCTTTGACCGCCTCGCTCAGCCGCTTGCCGTCCACGCTTGAGCCGAGCGCTTCCTTGGCAGCTTTCATCACGCGTCCCATATCCTTTGCGCCGCTCGCGCCGAGCTGCGCGATTAGCGAGCCAACCTTAGCGGCAAGCTCGGCATCGCTTAGCTGCGCGGGCAGATAGGACGCGATGATCTCGATCTCGCCCTGCTCTTTTTGCACCAGATCGTCGCGACCGCCCGCGCGGTACTGCTGTACAGAGTCGTTTCGGCGCTTGATCTCGCTTTGAAGTATGCTAAAGACGCGCTCGTCGCTAAGGCTGATGCGCTCGTCCACCTCGACCTGCTTAAGCGCGGCGTTAAGCATCCGCAGGCTGTCTCTGCGGAAGTGATCGCCGCTCTTCATCGCCGTTTTAATGTCTTCTAAAATTTGCTCTCGCACACCCATTTTCTACTCCTTGAGATTGAAATTTCGGCGGTAATTGTAGCAAATTTAAAATTTGGCTCGGGTAAATTTAAGAAGATGAAATTTTAAAATTTTAAAGATTTATTGCAATTTGCGGCTAAATTTAAAGCTCGCGCGGCTACCCTTTGCGGCAAAAGCTCACGCACAAAAGGCTCGCGCGAAGTGCGCTAAATTTAAAAAGCCCCGCGAGGAATAAAATTCCAGCGGGGGCAAGCAAGCGATAAAAGCTCGCGAAAGCTTTATTTAGCGCGTGAGAATATCATTCGCACGATTTGAAGTAAGAAGCATACGCTTCCAACCAAAAAGATCGTATCGCCGATGATGCGCGCCCAGCGGAGCCCGTAGAGGCTGTCTTTCTGCAAAAACTCTGCGCTTCTTGCATACCACATACCCACGTCGATCGCCGCAAACGCCTGCAAAATTCCGACAGGTAATAGCGAAATCAGCACCATTAGAAGCAGACCCGCGTTAAGCGCCCAAAAGCCGATCTTCATCAGCGTATCGTCAAAGTTTTTGTCTTTGTAAATATACAGCGCCACGAGCCACACGAAGCCGAGTGCCAAAAAGCCGTATACGCCAAATAGCGCCGTATGAGCGTGCACCGCGGTGGTGTTTAAGCCCTGGATGTAAAATAACGCAAGCGGCGGGTTGATCAAAAAGCCGAAAACGCCCGCGCCCAGCATATTCCAAAATGCCACGGCGATAAAGCAGTAAAGCGGCCATTTTAGGCGCTTAGCCCAATCCTGCGCGAATTGAAGCTTGTAGTAGTGAAACGCCTCTGAGCCCAAAAGCACCAAAGGCACAACCTCAAGCGCCGAAAAGCTTGCACCCACAGCCATTATCGGCGTAGTAGTGCCCGCAAAATAGAGGTGGTGGAAGGTGCCAGGAATTCCGCCGATTAAAAAAATCGATGCGCTAGCAATCGAGGTGTAGGTAGCAAATTTCTTGCTTACTAAGCCCAAGGACGCGAATACGAACGCCAAAGACGCCGTCGCGAAAACCTCGAAAAATCCCTCGACCCAAAGGTGCACGACCCACCAGCGCCAATACTCCATCACAGGGATCGGCGAGCGCTGTCCGTAAAATAGTCCTGCGCCGTAAAAAAGCCCCACAGCGATGACCGAAGCGGTAAAGATCGCTAATAAATTCTTATCGCCCTCGGCTCTAAAGCCTGCGATAAAGCCGCGCAGCACGAGCACCATCCAGATCACAAGGCCCACAAACAGTATCAGCTGCCAAATTCTACCGAGGTCTAAATACTCATATCCTTGATGTCCGATCCAGAAGCTGCTGCTTGGATCCATCTTGCCCGCAATCGCCATGTATTCGCCCGCGAAGCTACCGACGACCAAGAAAAGAAGCGCGTAGAAAAGCACGTCCACGCCGAGCTTTTGAAATTTCGGATCCTTGCCGCCGTTGATGATCGGCGCTAGAAACAATCCCGCCGCCAAAAAACCCGTAGCGATCCAAAAAATGGATGCCTGCACGTGCCAGGTGCGCGCTAGCGAGTAAGGGATATACTGCGAAATATCAAGCCCGAAAAAGGACTGACCCTCGATCGTATAGTGCGCAACAAAGCCGCCGATGAAGGCCTGAAATGCAAACAACGCAACCGCTACGAAAAGATATTTGCCAAGCGCCTTTTGCGACGGCGTAAGCGCCAAAGCGGCGATCGGATCGGCGCTAAGCTTCGCAGGAGCCTCGAAATCCTCGTCCTTCTTGCCGTAGAAATTTCCAAACCACACCAGAAGACCGATGCCGGTAAGCAAAATAACAAGGCTTGCGATCGTCCAAACGACGTTTTCCGTGGTAGGGACATTGTCTATCAGCGGCTCGTGCGGCCAGTTGTTGGTATAGGTCGCCTCTCCGCTCGGACGATTCGTAGAAACCGCCCACGCAGTCCAAAAGATGAAATCCACGAGCTCGGCGCGGTGTTGCTCGTTTGCGAGTGTGTTTTCCTTCATCGCGTAATCCTCGCGAAGCTTTTTAAAGCGTGGATCGTTTCCGAAAACGCCCATGTACTCGTCTTTTACGACCGCCATAGCCTTTAAGCGATCATCGCTTAGCTTAACGGTGCCGTCTTTTACGGTGTTGGTGCGGTACTCGGCCTTGGTAAGCGCCTTAATCTGCGCTTTTTGCTCATCGCTTAAAGCGTCAAATTTCGCTCCGAAGCGCTCCTGCGCCTTGATATCCATAAACGCAACCAGCTCCTTATGCAGCCAATCTGCGCTCCAATCGGGCGCCTGATACGCGCCGTGACCCCAGATCGAGCCCACCTGCATACCGCCGATGCTCTGCCAGGCCTCCTGTCCGCGGTAAATGCGCTCGGTGCTGATCAGCTCAGCTCCGCTAGCATCGGTAAATTTTACCACCGGCGGAGACTGCCTATACACCTCGCCGCCGTAAAAACCCAAGAAACTAAAGCCCACGATGAGCACCGCTACGAGCGTCATCCAGAGCCTTTTATATTCTGCCATTTTCACTCCTTTAACTGAAATTAGGAGAGAATTCTACCCATTTAAATTTCGATAAGCATTGAGGCTCGTCAATAAAAAGATAAAATTTATCTGCTTAAGCTGGAATTTATTAAAATATACTTGGAAGGAGTACGAAACGATTGAGAAAATATACGCATAAATGGCGTAAAGATACGGTAATTAAATAGCGCCGAATTGGTTGGTTTTAAATTTAAATAATCAAGCAGCATGGCGGCACGATGCACGCGCAACTTAAAGGCAGAAAAAGATATGCAGCAGGTAAATGAGGGGCGAGGAATTTTCCTCGCCTAATTTTACTTAATTACTCCAGCCGCTTGCGTAAATCTGTGCGATCTGCTCATTGGAGCGGAATTTATCCTCACCGAAATTTACAAATCCTTTATCGCTCGCATAAGAATTTAGATCCTCGATGATCTTTGAAATTTTATCGCTAGTGATGTAATCTCCATCGCCAAGCTCTATTCTCTCTACCGCAGATTTAGAGCTGAACTGGTTTTCTATGGTTAAGCTTTTGCCTGCGTAACGCAATACTAAATCCTTGCCGAAAACCCCGCTTCTGCTAAATGAAATTTCATCCTTGCGAGCGCCTTGTAGTTTTAACACATCTTTGCCGCCGTCTTTTAAGCCTAAATACTCTTTATCTCTAATCAAGACGCCGTCTAAACTCGCAGATACGATGTATGTATCATCGCCGTCCGAACCGATAAGCGTAGCGCGATTTGCAGTGGCTATCAGCGTATCGTTTCCCCTCTCACCGTTTGCTATATCGCCCTCCGCCGCAAAGATTACATCGTCACCCTTACCTGCATTGATATGGTTAAATTTACCAAGGCTAATGATGGTATCGTTTTGCTTCGAGCCGTTTAGGATGTTTTTATCACCGGATGAGACGATGGTACCTGCCGTTTTCAAAGTAGCCGTCTTTTTGAACTGATACCATTTCTTGCTTGGAAGCGTCAGGTTAGAATTTGAGATATTTATCTCAGTGCCGCCGTCAAGAAGAATTTTTCTAAGTTTCATATCTTTTGAGACGAAATAATCCTTAAGCGTCGTGTTCGATCTACCGCCATTAATGATCAGATCATTACCCGATCTTGCAAATTTAAGATCCGCCGCCCTGCTTGTAGTCAAATTTAGCGTATCACTTGCCTTACCGTCGATTACTATATTTTCGCTTCCGTCATTTATATAGCCGAGGTTTTTAAATTTAAGCGTTTTGGTAACCGAGATACCACCATCGCTAACTTCGATTTTAAATTCCTCTTCGCCTGCGGATTTTGAATTATAAAGATAACTTCCGTCGGAATTTAGCTTTAAATTTTTACCGCCGCTAATAAGCTTAAATCGAAGCACATCGCCGTCTACGTCGCTAGCTGCTATCTTACCCGCGTAGCTGAAAGTATTTTTAAGAGTGACGGTTTCATTAGGATCTTCTACGATCGGCGCATCATTTACCGGATTGATTTTTAGAGTAATCTCCTTTTCGCAACTTAGTCCAAATTCGTTCGTAACTCTGATTTTAAGACTTTGCTCGCCGTTAAAATTTAGCGCAGGTTTTACGTGTAGCATTCCATCATCGTTCAGCTCGGTGCTCAAATTCTCATTTGTAGTTAAAATTTCAAATTTTAACGCGCCGCCTATTTTATTTTCCACTTCAAGCGCCTCAGTCAGGCTCGTATCCTCATCGAAGACAAATTTTTCGCTTTTTATGTCGGGAGCCGAAACTTTTACGTTAAATTTAATCTCGCTTTCATCAAAGCTACCCCGACCGTCGCTCACTCTAATTTTGACGCTATCCTCGCCGATAAATTTATCGTTCGGGATGTATTCGTAGCTTCCGTATTCATTTATGCGGAATTTTCCGTTTTCTGCGTCTTTTAAAATTTCATAGCTAAGCTTATCGCCGTCAGGATCAATGGCTTCTAAAGCGGATGCAAACTGTCTAACGTCATTTAACTCGGCATTTACGAGCTTATCTTTAAATTTTACAGGATTGTTTTGCGGAGGTTCCGCTTCGGATATCTCTTTAATAAACTCATCAAAATCATAAACCTTGCCGTCAAAATAAAATTTTTCTATCTTGCCTTCGGTGTAGCCTTTTTTTATGGTTATGCCGCCTATAATTTCGGTTTTATTATATGGATTGTAGACCGAAATTTTCATATCGTCGCCCTCACGCCTAAACTTTAGATCCTCGGGACTTAAAAAGGCAAATCTTAACGCATCCACTCCGCCGTCATCGTAGATGATGTCCTCACCATCGCCTAAATAGTATTCGTAGATATTCCTATCCTTCGATCCGATTAGCAGATCGTTGCCGGCTCCACCGTTAAGAATATCTATGCCGCTGCCGCTCATTAAGATGTCGTTTCCTGCGCCGCCATAAAGCTCGTCATTAAAATCTGAACCCACTACGAGGTCGTTGCCCTCTTTTGACGAGACGATAACGCCCGAATGCTCTTTGCTATAATCAAAGGTCTCGCTAGTTTTATCGCCGAATACATGCTTGCCGATAACGCCCGTAATCTCGTTTCCTGAAAGACTAAATTTTATACCGGTTTTAGCCAGAAGCGACGAAATTTTATCATCGCTTAAATAACTCTTATTGAGCTTAAAAAGCGCGTAATTATAATCTCTTTTTAGCACCGATGCTAGCAGATTGATCGCTAGAGCCGTCTCACTTGCATTCGCTTCACCGCTAATTATGCGAGCTAACTTTAAATTTAGAGCGTTAAACATAAGTGCGCAGCTTTTCGCATCCTCGCCGAAAAGTTTATTTGCTAAAATTTTACTGATAGAATCAAATTTTATATTCTCGTATTCTTTAAGCACCGCAGTAATTATATACGGATTCGCCCTTTGTTCTGCGCTAAGCCTTGCGCCGCGGAAAGCCTCCACAACGGAGATTTTCTTTTCGGTTTCGTCGTCTAGATCGCTAAGGGCGATGCTTTGCTTTTTGCTCGTCTCAAACCACACGTCGCGTACTATGCCGCTGCTGCCGTCGCTTCTTCTAAATTCCCCGCTTGCGGTTATTTTATTGCCGTTTTCGCTTTGGGTATCCTCTGTAGTTTTTAAAGATATAGATGAAATTCCGAGCTCTTTTAGGCTTTTTACTTCGTCTTTTCCGCATTTGCCGTCGCCATTGTCTTGCCAAAGAAGTAGCTCACCGAATCTCTCGTCTCTTTCGTCGATCACGCCGTTATTATCGCTATCAAACTCCTTTAGAGCCTGCACGCCGTCCTTTGCATAGGTGCCATTTTTAAGCTTGGAATTTGATCCGAAAAGCTCGAAAGAGTTATTGATAATTCCGTCTTTGTTGATATCTACGGCTAAAATTCCATCACCCTTTTCTATCCATGCGGTTTTATTTCTCCTGCCGTCATTTATATAATCAAAATATGCCTGCGAATTATCTAGCGGCGTAGATGTGATTCCATTGCCGTTAAGATCAAGCACAACCGGCGGCAGCGATAAGTCCTGCGAGCCGAAATTATCGTTTAAAGCCCATTTGTCTAAAATTTTATCCATATCCGAACTTAGCTCATCAAACGCTTTATCTACCGCACCCGCTCTGTACTCTTGCACGCTTTGTTTCAAACCATCATCGCCCGCCATAGCGTCGTTTAGCGATCTGACTTTACCGCTTCCCGCGAGGCTTGAAAAATCTCCCCCTTGCTCTGCGTCTTTTCTTTCGTAGATCGTATCCAAAGTATCCGATTTAAACCATCTGTTTTCAAAGCTAAGCTCACCGTCGTTAGCACCTATTTTAGCTCCTCCAGAGCCTGTATAGCCGCTACGTATATCGATGCGCTTGATGCCTGCATTAGATAGTGACTTTATGCCGTTTTTAGGGGTTGGGTTAGGAACGACCGGACCCGAATGATCTTTGTTGCCATGATCCGGTAAAATTTCGTCTTCTCCTATTTGCCTAAAGCATAGTCTTTTGAATCCTTTAGTTGTTCCATCTTGAGAAAATGGGATAGCGTTACCAATGATCATATTATCATTTTCATGCCATATATCCCCTTTAGGACCTTCTACAGATATAATAATAATACTGTCTATGCCTAATTCTTTTAATGTTTTTAATTCACTTCTTTGACTTATTCCGTCGCCGTTATCCTGCCAAACTAAAATCTCATTAAATTTATCGTCCTTTTCGTCTAAAATTCCGTTATTATCGCTATCGAATTTCTTTAACGCCGCAAGACCTCTATTTATATAATCATTATTTACCCATCCTTCAAATTTTTCGCCTATTAGTTCAGTGGCAGGATCGATATATCCATCTCTATTTATATCCATAGCAAGTAGCCCGTCACCTTGCTCTATCCAACCGCTTCTTTTAATCTTGCCGTTTATATTAAATTTAGGTGAGGAATCGTCGCTTGGCGAAATAGAAGTGATACCGTTATTATTTAGATCAAGCACAAAGGCGTTTAAGGAATTATCAATTATCTTATTTTCTTGGGCGCGATTATATATTTCTTCGTCATCCCAACGGGTACCATCTTGGAATATAAGTGATTGTAATCTTGAATCTCCTTTGATATATATCTTATCGCTTAGCTCATCGAAACTCTTGCCTTCTTCCTTTAACGCCACCTCATATGATATACCGTCGAACAAATCATGATTCTTTCTGATAATAATGTCATCAGCAGTAATGCCTTCTTTAAATTCTATATACGCATAGGGAGGATCGTAATAACGCGAATAATTCCCCTCCGAACCGTCTATGGTGTCTTTCCCGTCTCCTCTTCCAAATTTGAAGGTATTCCAACTCTCAAGGCGCCTTTCTAAATACATAGTAATCGTATCGTCTCCTTTACCTGCGTCTATGATGTTATGCCCGCTACCTATGAATATCATATCATCGCCATCGCCGGCTTTAATTTCATAATCATCGTCTCCGCAAACTATCAGATCGCTTTTATCGGTACCGTTGTATAAAAAATCGAGATTTAATCTATTGCCGTCCGATAAAACAATATTTTCTATAACTCCGGTAGTTCTTCTTGGTGCATCAACAGCTCGCTTGTGTCTAGAACGGGTATCTGCGGATGGATAAGCCACCTTATTCGCAATATTGTTTTCCAAGGCAGCCGCCTCTGGTGTCGCTACCGATGCATCGCCAGCAATAGCATAATCTACTCCAAAGTTTATAGTAATTACGTCCGTTATTTTGCTTAAATCCTCATCCTTGGTAGCGATACCGTTTTTGACGTAAATTTTAATACATCCATTTGCCTTTTCGATGATTAAATTCTCCTTACTAATCCCCTCGTCAAGTTTTAAGGTATCTATACCGTTCCAATCATCTATATTGACCTTGCCGCTTCCTCTTTCATAGGTATAAAGAGTGTTGCCTGGGGTATAGTATTCGCTCTCTTTTAGATTTACCTCGCTCGAATATCTTATTTCATTCAAATCCCAAGGTGCAGCATCGGAAACCAAATGAATCGACCTAGGATCGCTATATTCAGGCTTTTGCTTATCTAAATTTAGCTCCTTTATATCCTTATAAAAGATAACCTCTTTTACTCTTTTTAGCCCTTGGTTTGTTTGCAGAGTAAGGTCTTTTGTTTTATCTCCCAAGAATGCTCTTGCCCTGTCGTCTCCATAGATATATAAATTTATAGAGTTATCGTCATTATTTTTAACGTAGATGTAATCATAAATTTTGTCGCTTTTATCGATCTTCATATCATGATTTCTATCATATCCGCTAAGAAGGGTGTCGAGATAATTAAGAGATATGGATTTGATCGGGGAGTTGGCGTCGTTTATAGAGATCAGCTCGCCCTCATCTGTTTTAGCATTACGATTTTTATCTATCCAGATGCTTAGGCTGGAGTTGTCCTTGCTATCTATCACTCCATCTTTATTAGTATCAAAATCTCTAAGCAGAGATAAAGTATCCAGGGTGGTTTCCCCTTTGGAGTTTAAATATCTGTTGCCTATGATCTCACTGCCGTTATCAACTATGCCGTTACGATTTGTATCGTTTACCAGCACCCCCTCGTCTTGCCCGAACCAATCAAGCATCCTCTCTTTAAATCCGTCGGAATTCATATCGAAATAGAGTTTATTGCCGGATTTATCAGTATCGGTAGTACCCGATAAATTTAACGCAGCTCCGCTCTGCTTGGAATTTGCATTATTCGCATTTGAAGCAAAGCCCGCCTTATCTTTATTACCGGAGCCAGGATTCTGCTCGGAGCGGTTAGGTACACACATACCGTCGGAGCAAGAGTCTGAATTGTCGTTTTCGTTCGCGGCTTGGGAATTTAATGGGTTAGAATTTGCGGGAGCGGTATTATTTACCGCCTGCGGTATCTTTGCTGTCAGCATAGAGTTAAGCTCGGGCTCGTCAGGGCATTCTACGTAAGGAATATCCGGAGTTGGTTTCTTAGAAGAAATCGAGATACTAGGAGTTGATCCTATGCCCCAAGACGCAGAGCCACCAGCTCCTCCGCCACTTCCGCCTGCTCCTGCACCTACACCGTATGAGGTAGAACTAGGCAAATTAAAACTTAAATCAAAATTTTTGTGGGTCGGTTGAGGACATTTATCTTCTGGGAAGTCGATTAAAGTGGCATATGCCATATGTATATCATTTATGCCTATAGCACTTGCCAATTCGGTATCAATAGGATCTACATAAAGCCCAAATACCTCTTTGCCCTCGTAAATTCCATCCCTTACTACTTTAACCTTATAATCATATGAGGTTTGCCCCGCTTTTATAGTTATTTCGTCTTTGCTTTTAGCTTCATAATCACTTGGAGATTTCGCTGTATCGTCTATCGTAGTTACTTTTAGTTTTAAATCCCGACTTAAAGGCTTGCTTAGAGTTATTTTAAATACTGCATATTCATCTACTTGATCGTATACGATAGGGTTGGAGATGGAGAGAGTCGTTTTATCGGAGTATTTTTCTATTCTATTCGTATCGTCTAAATCAAAAAACCATTCACCTATAATATTTAAAGCAATAAAGTCATCAAAAGTTATAGAATCGTATGATATTCCATATCCTGCCTCTCTCGCATCTCTATATCCGTCAGAGATAAATTTTTGATCCTTCTGGTCGTCAAGATAACCATAATTTCCCGTCTCTCTACCTATTCGCATACCTTCGTTCAAAAAATATTGAAATAGGGCTGCGCTAAATTTCTTTGGATTGTTTTTCTTAATTTCTTTTGCGGCCTCATAATATTTTTTATATTTATCCTTATCACTCTCTCCGCCATCCGCAGGTATATCATTAGACATATCGTCAAAATAGCTTTTACCCTTCTTCAGGGCCTGTTCCATAATTTTTACGACTTGTTGCGCACCTGCAGCAGCCTTTGCAAAATTTTCATCTATTCCCATAGCCTGCGCTACAACTCCATAATTATAATTCCCAAAATTTTCGTATTTGCTCGACCTCCCCTCTGCTTTAGCTGTCGTATCTCTTAGTTTGTAATCCATAGGCCCGCCAGATTTTACTAACTCATAAAAGGTTGTGGCACTCACATGCTTTTCTGGAAAAATGTTATGCGAAAATTTTTTCTGTGCAACTAATATCGACCTTATGGATGATACAAAAATTGCATTATTTTCTACACTAACATTTTCTGGAACTTCACCCTTAAAATTAAAATTCATTTCTTATCTCCTTGTAATAAAAGATTTTCAAATACGAATTTAATTGCCGAATATAATACGATATCTAGCATTAAGCAAAGAATATCCGCAGTCCCGTCTTGACCAAGATTAAAGCCGTCAATCAACTTAATATAAAATAGGCACGCAACGATATAATCTATAAAAGGAAATGCTAGAAACAAAATAGATATCTTTCTTTTACTGATAAGAGAAAATATCATATAGACAGCGACGCAAAGGGTAAGAAATGTAGTAGTCATAAAAGCATATACTAAATCTCCTCCTCCTGCAGTTTTATATATTATATTCCAAATAGAAGCAGCTATACCAGACACACATTTAGAATAAAACAGACAAAATAAAACAAAGATAAGTACAAATAGGGCGCGAATTAAAAAGAGCGGAATCGGCTTATTTATAAATGCGCCACCGGAGTGAAAAATATCGGTAATCTTATCAGATTCATATTCCCATTTTTTCGCTGTCGTCATAATTAATTCCTTTTAACTTAAAAATCTCTATTATTCTTTTAGCTTCGTCGTTTTGCATACTGCCTTGAATAAATACCCAAAAAATTCTACTTCTCTCTACTAGATAAATTTCATTACCCAGCCATTCGGGATTTTTTCCAATCGTCTTTGCAAATTTTATTCTAAATATTACTATCCCTCAGCTTAAACTCATATATAAATCTTAAATTAAATAGCTTTAAAATTAATGCTAAAAATTTCAGAGCAAATTTCATCAACGCTATTAGCATTTATTATCTTTTAAAACGTCGATCCGTCGCTGCTACTTTCGCGAGGTTTAGGAAGCGGCGAAATTTTAGTGTAATACTCGTCTTTGCCGTTATACTGGCGGCTAAAAACGCCGTCCGGGACGGTGAAGTTGCGCTTGGTTTGCGGATATTCTTTTAAATAGGCATCTAAAAATTTTGCAAACACCGGTGCTGCGGTACGACCGCCGCCCTCGACCTTTCGCATAGGTTTATAATCGTCGTTGCCGTACCAGATTATGATCTGCAAATCCGGCGTAAAGCCGCAAAACCATGCATCTATGCTATCATTTGAGGTGCCTGTTTTGCCCGCTATGTCGATGCCTTGCACGCGCGCGCGAGTACCGGTGCCGCGCTGCACGATATTTTTTAGTAGCGTAGTCATCAGATATGCCTGTTCAGGGCGCAGCACGCGACGGCGCTCAGGCTCTATAAAGCGAGTTTTGCCGTCCTTATCGGTAATCGAAACGATAAATTTTGATTTTGCAGTAATTCCAAGCCCCGGAAACATCGAATACATAGTAGAATATTCAAGCGGCGAAATTCCGTAGCTACCGATAGCTACCGACAGGGCGGGCGGGACGTTTTTAAAGCCGAACTCGCCCAGCTTTTTTACCGCACGATCAACGCCGATAGATTGCATCAGATTGATCGAGGCAAGGTTGCGCGAGCGTGTTAAAGCTTCTTTGATCGTGATATAGCCACTGTAAGTCTTGTCGTAATTTTTCGGCTTCCACGTTTTATCGCTGCCGTCGTCGAATTCTCTAGCTATATCGGGAACTTCGGTCATCGTCGAGTAGCCCATATCAAGGGCGATTTGATAGACGAAAGGCTTAAAACTAGAGCCGGTTTGGCGCTGGGATTGGCTGGCGCGATTGAAATTTGATTTCGCGTAATCCACGCCGCCTACTAAGGCTAAAATTTCGCCGTTTTGCGGATGCGTGACGACCATAGCGCCGTTTACGTTGCTCGCATTGGCGTCTTTGTTGCGCTTTAAAATTTCATTGTAGCCGAAAACTAATGCCTCTTGCGCCATCGCTTGCGCCTTTAGATCAAGGCTCGTATCTATGCGATACCCGCCCGTGCGGACATCCGGTAGAATTTTTTCGGCTTCTTTTATGATCTCATCTACGGCATACGGCGCTACGTTTTGCGTGAGCGTTTCGTTGTAGATCGTAGGTTGCTCGTTCATCGCAAGCTCATATTCAGTCTTATTTATCCAGCCGAGCTCATGCATCCTATAAATCACGTTATTAGCGCGCGAAAGCGACAAATCCAGATGCTTAGTAGGATCAAAGCTGCTAGGAGCTTTCGGCAAGCCCACTAAAATCGCGATCTCTTTAAGGCTTAAATCTTGCAAATCCTTTTTGAAATATCCCAAAGCTGCCGTGCGAATGCCGTAATATCCGTGCCCAAAATACACTTCGTTGAAGTAACGCTCTAGAATTTGTTCCTTGCTTAGGGCGTTTTCTATTTTAAGCGATAGGATCGCTTCTTTGATCTTGCGATCAAGTTTCTTTTCACTCGAAAGAACTAAATTTCGCGTGATCTGCTGCGTAATCGTGGAAGCTCCTTCGACAAATTTCATCGCTTTGACATCCTTAATAATCGCCCTAAAAATCGCCTCGACATTCACGCCGCCGTGTTCGAAAAACGCCGTATCCTCGATAGCTACGAGCGCCTCGATCACTCGGCCTGGGATCTCGTCAAATTTTACGTAAATTCTATTTTGTTCATTAAAAACATTGGCTATCAAATTGCCGTTGCGGTCATAAATTTTAGTCGTAAGCTCGGGATGATAATCGATGATCGAGTCCGATTCCAAGCGGATTTGCGAGTAAAAATACAAAAAAATCCCGCCTGCGGCAAACGCACAAACCGTAATAAAACTAAATAAAACTCTTACCATACAAACCTCTTTAAAATTTCCAGATCAAGCCCCATCGCCGTGAATTTTGACCCACGCGAGCTTTTGATATATTTTTCGTTAAAGCCTTCTATACTCATCGCACCCGCCTTGCCGCGCCAATCGCCGCTAGCGATATAGTCTTTTAAATCTGCTTCATTAAATTCCGCAAATTCAAAGCTTGCGACGCTGAGCGCCGAAAGCTCTAGCGCCTTACTGCAAAAAATCATCGCAGTATAAACGGCGCAGCTAGCACCGCTTTGAGCTCGCAGCATCCTTAACGCGTCCGCTTCATCCCGCGCCTTGCCTAAAATTTCGCCGCCAGCAAGCACGGAGCTATCGGCAAACAGCACTCTATCATAATTTTTATAAATTTTAAAAAACTGCGTTTTTTTGGCTACGGCAACGCGGTAAGCATAGGTGCGTGCATCGTCCTTACTAATGCCGCTTTCATCGAAATTAAAAGGAATTTGCGTAAATTCTACGCGGTTATCCTTTAGAATTTGCGCTCTAGTAGGTGAACTTGAAGCTAAATAGATCATTAAAACTCGCCCACCGTCACGCCCAAATAAACGCAAATCAGCGTAACTACGATATTTAACGGGATGAAATATTTAACGACGATGATTAAATGCTCATTCGCCTCAAGCTCATCTCCCGCATCCAAAGCTCGCTTCAAAGATGAAATTTTATAATGCATGTAGATAAAATTTAGTAGTATAAAGCCGGCGCCAGCCCACAGCGTGGCAATCGCGCCTTTTACCATAGGATCTGAAAATTTAAAACCTCCGCCGTCCGCAAGAAAAAATCCGCTTACGCAAACGATCACCAAAAATAGCGCAAAGAACTGCTCATAGCGCTTCATATATCGCAAAATTTCTGCAAATTTTACATCCTTCGCATCTGCTTGGCTTTTACTGCTTAAATTCATAAAAATCCGTGCGATCAAAAATACACAGATCTGCGCGCAGACCAAAAAAATCACGCTTAAAATGTGAATCAGCGGCAAAATTTGCGAGGCTTTGATGAAGCCGGTATCGATTTCGTTCAAATTTTACCTTTTGCGTAAGAGATCGCCTCTTTGATCGCTTCTTCGATTTTTAGCACGTCCTTGCCGCCTGCGGTTGCAAAATCATCGCGTCCGCCGCCACCGCCGCCTAAAATTTGCGCTGCTAGCTTAACCCACTCGCCAGCTTTGATCGGCGCGTTTTTAACGCCTGCCGCGATTGAAATTTTACCGTCGGTGCCTACTTGCATCAGCATTATCGCCGCCTTTTCGTGGCTATTTTTAAACTCATCTATCATAGTTTTTATATCACCGCTTTCGACTGAGGCTACGCAAAGTTTGATATCACCGACATTTAGAAAAGCCAGTGCGTGAGAACTGCTTGCATGCTTGATCTGATCTTTTAGCGATCTGATCTCATCTTTTAATTTCTCAATCGCGCGGAGAGGCTCAATCCCTTTTAGCTCCGCAGAAATTTCAGCAAGCTTAGCGCGATTTTGAAGTGCTAAATTTAAAGCCGCGCGCGAACAAACTGCCTCGATACGCCTAACGCCCGCACTTACGCCACTTTCTTTGACGATAAAAAACGACCCTATCTCGCTTAAATTACGCACGTGAATTCCGCCGCAAAGCTCCTTACTAATTTTTCCGAAGCTCACAACGCGCACTTTTGAGCCATATTTTTCGCCAAAAAGCGCAATCGCGCCGCTGTTTTTAGCATCATCTATATCCATAATCTCAGTTTTTGCCGCACAGCCCTTGCAAACGGCATTATTTACAAATTCCTCGATTTTAGCTAGCTCCTCGTCGCTAAGTGCCTTAGGATGCGAGAAGTCAAATCTTAAGCGGTCTGCTTCGACTAAGCTTCCTGCTTGAGCTATATGAGCCCCTAGTACCGCACGAAGCGCCGCGTGTAAAAGGTGCGTCGCGCTGTGATGACGTGCAATCTGCTCACGCTCCTCAGAAACCTTGAGCCCGACGATATCGCCAATTTTTATGTTACGATTAAGGCGCAAGTGGGATAAATTTAGCCCATAAAATTTCTGCGTATCAAACACATCGGCTATGGACTCCACTTCGCCGCTATCGCCCGTCTGACCGCCGCTTTGTGCATAAAACGGAGTGACATCAAACATCGCCCAGCCGATATCGCCAGCCTTGAGCTCATCCACTTCCGCAAAATCCTCGTTAAGTAGTGCTAAAACCTTGCTCGTGCGGCTAAGCTCTTCGTAACCGCTAAATTTATTCTCGCCGAATTTCTCTAGCAGCGCCTTGAAATCGCCACGGACGTTTTTATCGCCACTGCCCTTCCATGCGGCTTTAGCTATCTGCCTTTGCTCGCTCATAAGCGCGTCAAATTTAGCCTCATCCACGCGCAAATTTTTCTCGCGCAGCATATCGGCGGTCAGATCGAGCGGAAAGCCGTAGGTATCGTATAACTTAAACGCGACCTCGCCGCTAAAAATTTCTTTAGTGCGTGCAAGCTCCTCGTTAAAAAGCTCGATGCCGTTTGCCAAAGTGGCGAAAAACCGCTCCTCTTCGAGTTTGATCTGCTCCTTTACGGCTTGCTTTTTCTCATTCAGATAGGCATAGTGCCCGCCCATCAGCTCGCATACTTTATCCACAAGGCGATACATAAAGGGCTCTTTTATACCGAGCAAATAGCCGTGGCGAACGGCGCGACGCAGAATTCTACGCAAAACATATCCCCTACCCTCGCGGTTAAAATTTGTTCCCTGCGCTAGCAAAAACGTAACCGAGCGGATATGATCAGCAATGACGCGGTAGCTTGCGCCACTTTCATAAACGTAAGGTTTGCCGCAAAGCTTTGCAACCTCATCGATTAGCGGCATAAAAAGCGAGCTGTCATAGTTGCTAAATTTGCCCTCTTTAATCGCCGTAACGCGCTCAAGCCCCATGCCCGTGTCGATGCTAGGCTTTGGGAGCGGACTAAGCTTGCCGTCTTTGCTGCGCTCATACTGCATGAAAACTAAATTCCAAATCTCTAAAAAGCGGTCGCCGTCGCCGCCCATATAATCCTCGGGCGAGTGAAAATGTTCCTCACCCTGATCGTAAAAAATTTCGCTGCACGGCCCGCACGGTCCGGTATCGCCCATCGCCCAAAAGTTATCGTGATCGCTGAAACGATATATGCGCTCCTGCGCTATGTGGCGCGCCCAGAACTCGTAAGCTTCGTCGTCCTTTTCGTGCACGGTGACGTAGAGTTTGTCTTTAGGAAGCTTTAAAATTTCGGTTACAAACTCCCACGCATAGGCGATTGCCTGCTCTTTGAAATACTCGCCGAAGCTGAAATTTCCAAGCATCTCAAAAAACGTATGATGGCGCGCGGTGTAGCCGACGTTGTCTAGGTCGTTGTGCTTGCCACCGGCGCGGATGCAAGTCTGACAGCTCGTGCGAATAGGCGGCGTCGGACGCGGTACGGCTCCAGTAAATATGCTTTTAAACGGCACCATGCCCGCGTTTGTAAAAAGCAAGCTATCATCATCTGGCACCAGCGGTGCACTAGGGATGATCTGATGACCCTTGCTTGCAAAGAAATTTAAATATTCGCTTCTAATATCCATGATTTGTCCTGATTTCAAGTTAAATTTTAAAGGCGCATTTTAGCTAAATTAGATTTTAAAAATTATAAATTTTAACCATTCTTAGTTATAATGGCGCGAAAGATTAAATTTAGGGCATGGCGATGAAAAAAAAGATAGCGATCATAGGCATGGGCGAGCTTGGTCAAAAGCACTTCAGCGAGCTAAGAAGGAGCGATTATTTCGAGCTTGTAGCGCTTTATCATAAGGGCAGCAGTGAAAATTTCGGCCCGCGCTATCCGATCTTTGATAATCTAACCGATCTTTTTAACGTCGCCAAGCCCGACGCCGTAGTCATCACAGCTCCCCCGCCATCGCATAAAGAGCTGATTTTAAAATGCCTGCCGTTTACTAAAAATATCTTTGTAGAATCTCCGCTCGCACAAAGCCTAGCCGAAGCTAGAGAGATAAACTACGCAGTCACTACTAACGGTACGCGCCTAGCCGTAGGCTACTCCGACCGCTACAATCCTGTCATCGTATCCTTGCTACGCGAGCTTGCCAAGGGGGATAAAATTTTTTCGATGAGCTTTGTAAGCGGTTTTGCAAACGATGATAGAGCAGATATCGTCGCCAATGCCCTTTTTAGAGATATCGATCTCGTGCGGCTGCTTTCTCACAGCGAGATCGCTTGCATAGAACTTAGCAAAAATATCTCTAAAGAGCGCACTCTAGCCGCATGCGCGACACTTCACACAAAAAGCGGCTGCTATTGCACGCTAATGCAGTCCAATCTCTATCCGATCAGACGCCACGGTATCGAGATTTGCACCGATAGCGGCGTGTATTTCGGCGATCTAATCTCAATAACTCTTTTTAAAATTACGCCTGACGGGCGCGTAAATCTCCGCGTCGATCGCGATGACTTTTCGCTACGCCGCGAACACGAAGCGTTTTGCGCGATGTGCGACAGCAGTACTAATGCAGGTCTTGCAAGCGTAGAGGATGCGATAAAAATCAGAGAAATCATCTCATGAGAAAAGCCCTAATTTTACTCAACATGGGCGGTCCGAACGATCTGAGTGAGGTTGAAGTTTTTTTAAAAAATATGTTTAACGACCCTTTTATTTTGGGCGTTAAGAGCGATTTTTGGCGTAGCGTTTTAGCCGCACTCATCGTAAAAAGCAGAACTTCATCGGCACGTAGCAACTACGAAAAACTGGGCGGACGCTCGCCGATATGCTCCATCACCGAAGCACTTTGCGAGCGGGTAAATGAACTAGCGCGAGCGAAATTAGGCGCGGGTTTAAAATTTGAAGGCGCGGCGGATGCGGGCGCCGCGAATGAGCCGCCGCAAAACATTTCATTGCAGAGCAAGCCGCTGCAAGACGTCCCGACGCAGGGCGAGCCGCTGCAAAACGAGGCGCCGCAGGATGAAAAACCGATAGACGAGCTAATTTGCGATTATGCGATGAATTACACGCCGCCTTTTGCGGAGGATGTGTTTAAAAAATATGCGGATTTTGACGAGATAATTTTGATGCCTTTGTATCCGCACTTCTCAAAAACTACGGTGCAATCGAGCCTGTGTTCTGCCGAGGCGGCGCTTAAACGGCTCGATATAAAAAATTATAAAATAGCGGACATCTTCTACGACAGCACCGCTTACAACGAAATTTTACTAAATTTAATTGCGGGATGCGTCGCAAAATTTAACGCAGATGAAATTTCGCAAATTTCGCTCATATTTTCTGCGCATTCACTGCCGATAAAAATGGTCGCCGCGGGCGATCCTTACGAGGGGCAGGTAGAAGCGCACGTGGAAATTTTAAAAGATCTGCTAGCTGCGCGCGGGATTAAATTTAAAGAGATTATTTTGGCGTATCAATCGCGCCTTGGCCCCGTGAAGTGGCTAGAGCCCAATGTCGCGGACGTTTTGCGGGATCTGCAGAGCAAAAAAGCGCTCATATTTCCGATCGCGTTTTGCGTAGATAACTCGGAAACCGATTTTGAGCTGGATATTTTTTATCGAGCTAGGGCGCGCGAGCTGGGTTATGAATACTACGAAGTGTGCAAATGCCCGAACTCCCGCGAGGATTTCGCGAAATTTATACTCGCGCAGGCGCTGTAAATTTAGAGATTAAATTTAACTTTTCTATTCGAGTTTTTTAAGCTTTTTGCGGAGTTTGCAAGCCTAATACAATGCCGATAAAATCGGCTAAATTTCATTTTAAGCAATTAGAAAGAGCTTTAAATTTAATTATTTCGCAGCGGGTTGCATAGCCTTACTCTTTTGATCTTCCGCTTCTTTACTAAATAAATTTCTTTTATATTCTTTATAGTCGTTAGTTAGCCTCTCGACTTCCTCTTTAGATATATGGAAGTTGGGATTTTTTATATGCTTTCTATTTGCTGCAAATTCGATTTTATCAATTTTTTTTTGCCCTACTGCAAATAGTATATACTCTTTAATATTTTTAAAGGTAGCGTTCTTGTCGGAACAATGTTTTTGTAAAAATGCCGAGTCAAACATACTTCCCATTTTATAGTATCCTACAGCTATATCATACCTATATTCTTCATAGCATTTATCATCATACATTCTTTTTAAAAATTCATCGTTTGGGATTCCGCCTATATCATATTGCAAAAGCAGATCTATCATGGCTCCGGGCTCGGGCACGTCCAGCAGATCGCCATATACCGATTTATAAAGCCTAAACTCCTCTACTCCATATCTTTTATGGGTATTCTTTATATTTCTATAGCTCGGTATCTCCTCTAGTTTATTTGAAACATAGACCTCTCCCATATTGAAAGTGGAGTAGGTATACGGTCTATAACCGCTCTCTAGCACCATTTTCATTATATCGTACATATTGTTTCTAACTAGGTGGCTGATAAAATAATACGGCTCGCCTCCGCCGCTAAAAAGAACCTCTTTCGTGCGGTAATGTATGATCGGCGTAGCGTTTTCGTCAAAGCTTACAGAATCTATCCAGTTTTCGACATCTCTAATGCCGTAGGTTTCCTGCACGATCTCTACTTCGTCAAACTTAACTCCGCTATCTAGCAAAAGCTTGACCGACTTAGTGGCGTTATTTTCCATAGCGTATGCCATAGGGGATAGCTCGTAATTGTCTTTCTTATGAGGATCGGCGCCCATCTCTATCAGCTTTTTTGCGGTTTTTTCGTCATCGTAAAAGCTAGCATACATCAAAGGGGTAACGCCGAAATGAAGAGGGGTATCTACGCTTATATTATTATCCTGCATAAATTTTAAAATTTTATCCGTATCTTTTGATTTTAAGCTCCTGCGCAAAAGTTCCATCGTGGGATTATCTCTAACCTCCTCTTCGTCTATATCCCAATATCTATAGCCAACTGCGTTTATCTCCTTTTGCGTTACGTATTTAGCTAGCTCGGAGTTAGGATCTACTTTGGTATTTGCAGTGACGGTATAGTGAGAGGAGGTTGATTTAAATCTGCCGGTCTGAACTTTGAGCGCCAAGGCAAAAAGACCTATAAAAACAACTATATAAAATATACCTTTAAAGATGTTTTTTATGATTTTAAGCAAGGTCTTCAAAAAGGTCTTCAAATTTGATCCTTTAGCCTTAAAACACTAGCCTGTAAAGAGCTTTAGCTTTTAAGCAAAACCTAAAGCGACAACTCGTTTTATTCCCCTGAAAGTGCCGCGATTATATAACGATGAGGATTAACTTTCACTTATACTAAAAATTTTATATATTTCTGTAGCTTAACATCGTGTTTGAGCTTCAAAACATAGAAAATAAACCGCACTGATAAATCTAAATTTAAACCTCGGCTAAATTTCAGAGCTTTCCTTGCGCGCCTTTATAGACGTTTTTCACGTCGTAAACCAGCGAGCCCGTGTAATCAAGCTCGAAAAATTGCTTATGCGCCACGGCGATTACGACGCAGTCGAATTTACGCAAATCAGGCTTTTGCAGCAGATCGATGTCGTAGTATCTCTTGGCGTCGGCGGCGCTAGCCCAAGGATCATAGACGCTTACTTCGCAGCCGAAATTTTTAAGCTCGTTTATCATATCCACGACGCGCGTATTGCGGGTGTCGGGGCAGTTTTCTTTAAACGTCAGCCCCAAGATCAAGACCTTCGCGCCCTTTACCTTTTCGTCGTATTTTATCATCATCTTAACGACCTCCGTAGCGACGTAGCTTCCCATATTATCGTTAATGCGGCGGCTTGAGAGGATGATTTCGGGGTGGTAGCCCACCTCGGTCGCCTTCTGCGCCAGATAATACGGATCAATGCCGATGCAGTGTCCGCCCACGAGCCCTGGACGGAAGCTTAAGAAATTCCACTTCGTAGCCGCCGCGTCGATGACGTCGTTGGTGTTGATACCGAGCTTACCGAACAGGATCGCAAGCTCGTTGATAAAGCCAATATTGATGTCGCGCTGGGTGTTTTCGATCACCTTCGCGGCCTCTGCGACCTTGATACTGCTGGCGCGAAAGGTGCCGTTTTGCAGGATGCTAAGATAGACGCTATCTACGACATCCAAAGCCTCCGCGGTACTTGCAGAGACGATCTTTTTGATCTTAGTGACGGTGTGAATTTTATCGCCGGGATTGATCCGCTCGGGCGAATATCCGCAGAAAAAATCGCGGTTAAATTTTAGCCCGCTCGTGCGCTGCAACACCGGTACGCAGTCTTCCTCCGTAGCGCCCGGATAGACGGTGCTTTCATACACGACGATGTCGCCCTTTTTAAGCACGGCTCCGACGCTTTCGCTGGCCTTGATTAGCGGCGTAAGATCGGGGCGATTTAGCCTATCTACGGGCGTCGGCACGCACACGATGTAAAAATTGCTCTGCCTCATATCATCTAGCTTTGCGCTAAATTTAAGCCCGTTTTGAATCGCCGCAGCAAGCTCCTCGTCGCTAAGCTCCAGCGTGCGATCGTGCCCGCCGCGCAGCTCGTCTATGCGCTCTTGCGAGACGTCAAAGCCCACGACCTCGTGTTTAGCGGCAAACGCCGCCGCCAAAGGAAGCCCAACGTAGCCAAGCCCGATTATCGCTATTTTCATTTTTCCCTCACTTGCTTTCATATTTTCCTCTTTTCTTTGCGTTAAATTTCATCGTTAAACCTTGCCGCTAAACTCGTTAAATTTCATGCTCGCGCAGATACATTGCGTGCCTTAAAATTTAACGATGCAGGCTTGCTCGCCGTTTTACTTGCGCGGCGATAAAATTAAAATTTTGTCTTGATACAGAATTTTACGCCGCAGCAAAATTCTGTATCGCGATAAAATTCAGTTGCTTTAGTGCAGCGAGCGGCGCCATGCAAAATTTCAAGCCGTGATAAAATTTTACTACCGCGCCAAAATCCCGCGTTACGATAAAATTCCATCGCCATACCGTTAAAATTTTGCGCCGATAAATTCTATGCCGCCAAAATTCCGCGCCGTAGAATTTAAACGTCGCCAAGCCTTACGAAGTCGCACCGAATTCCGCGAAATTTAAACGCTGTAAAATTTCAAAAAAACCTCGCGAAATTTAGCAAATTTAATCTTTAATTTCAACTGCCTCATCCTTGATTTCGACCTTTTGCGTGGCGTTTGCGTCGGCTGCGGGCTTTAGATAGCCCTCCTCAATCAAAATTCCTACCGCGCGCTTAAAGATCGGCAGCGCATTTTGAGCGGCGTAGTAGCTGCCCCTTTTAGGCTCGCGCACCAAAACGCCGATCGTGTAGCTGGTATCTGCGTCATTGGCAAAGCCAAAAAACGAGCTGTTATAGGCGCTCGAATAGCCGCCTCCCTTAGCGATGCGCGCAGTGCCCGTCTTGCCGCCGATTTGCAGCCCCGCTACTCGACCCTTGCGCCCAGTGCCGCTCTCAACCGTTTTGATTAAAATTCCTTTTATTACGTCAGCGGTAGGTTTAGAGATGACCTGATGGGTTTCGCTTTCGTTAACGGTGTAAGTTTTGCCGTTATTTTCTAAATTTTCGACTAGGCGCGGGCTAATCATGACGCCACCGTTGTTAAAGACGGTATAGGCATTGAGCATCTGAAGGAAGGTCATCTGCGCGCCGTAGCCGTAGCTGATCGTGGCTTTGTAAATTTTATTATTCAGGCTTTTGATGCTTGGGATATTCCCGCTTTGCTCATACGGCAGATCGATACCCGTTTTTTGCGACATACCGAAGTTCATCAGCCCATCATAAATAGCCTGCCCCTCCAGCCGCTCTGAAATTTTAATCATTCCGATATTTGAGCTGTGGATGATGATCTCCTCGCCGCTCATCTGCTTAGCCGGGTGCGTATCGCGGATCGTGCGAGTACCAAGCTTATAGCTGCCGTTATAGGTGTTGATGATCTCGCCCGGTTTGACGGCTTTGGCATCATAGGCGATTGCGAAAATTATCGGCTTCATAATCGAGCCCACTTCGTAGGCGTATTCGCTCGCGGTAAAATTTAAATTCTTAAGATCGTTTTTTGTGATGTTTGAGGGATCATAGCGGGCATTGGTCGCGAGAGATAGAATTTTGCCCGTTTTAGAGTTCATAATGCCCACAACGATTTCTCGCGCATCGTAATTATCAGCGCCCTCATCGCTTAGGCGCTCTATCTTTCTTTGCAACGTTAGTGGCACGCTTAGACGGACGTTATAGCCGTCGATCCTGCCCGTTTTTTTGCTGCTGCGCTCTAGAATGATGTTGCCGCCGATATCGCGCGGGCCCACGATAAACTCATCTCTAACCGGCGCTAGATAATACTCATAGTACTTCTCGATCCCTTTGATACCACTAACCTTTGTAATGCCATCAACCTCTTTTTTATTGATATAGCCGATTAACGGAGTGAGCGAATCGCCGACATTGTAGCTGCGCTTCTCGCCGCTTTCGGTCACGCTCATGCGAATAGGCGGATTTAACCTGCCGTTTGAGCCTATGAAGCTGACGAAGACCTTTTTTAAATTTAGCTTATACGCAAGCTCTTTTAGATGCACGGCGGTTTTGGCGTCGATTTTATACGACAGCACGGTCGTGCCGCCAGAGCCCTCGATCGCGCTTTTGACGCGCTTTTCACTATCGCCAGTGTAGATGCAGTATAGCCGCACGAAAAGATCAAGCTTGTTTTTATCGATGCTGCGCGCATCGACACTAACTTTATAGAGTTTGACGGAATTTGCCGCGACGTAGTTATCTTTTGCGATTATCGCGCCACGGATCGCGCTGTTGGTTTCATTGACATCCAGGCGCGGTAGCTTGCGCTCAGTGCTGCCCCAAAAATATAAAATCGCCAAAAATACAAAAAGCGCCGCCGGCACGAATATAAACATCACGATAATCATACCAACCGAGGAGCTTTTATCTCTTTGCCACATCTTATTTCTTTAAAATTCTAAATTCCGCGCATTTTTTACGCTGCCGCACTTCAAGCTTTGGCTCAATGCTGCGCTCCGCGTGGAACTTTAAGATCCGCGAAGCGCTCAAAGCCGCTATCTTGCACACTAAGCTCAGCAAATAGAGTGAGGAATTCCGCTCGCGGCATCTCTTTAGCACCCATAAATTTCAGATGCTCGTTCATAATCTGGCAGTCGATTAGAAAGCCGAAATTTGCAAGCACCTCACAAAGCCTAATCAGCGCTACTTTCGAAGCATTGCTCTTTAGGCTCAGCATACTCTCGCCGCAAAACACCCGCCCAAAAATTAGCCCGTATAGCCCACCCACAAGCTCGCCGTCCTCGTATGTCTCGACGCTGTGAGCGTAACCGTCTGCTGCCAAACGCGAGTAAGCCTGCACGATCTGCTCGCTGATCCACGTGCCGTCGCTCTCTTTTTTTCGTACGTCTTTGCAGCGCTCGATGAAGCCCTTAAAATTCGCGTCAAATTTAACGTCATATCGCTTAAGATAGGGCTTAATGGACTTTTGCACGCGCACTTCACGCGGATCAAGCACTGCGCGCGGATTAGGCGACCACCATAAAATCGGCTCATCCTCGTTAAACCACGGAAATATCCCTGCGCTATAAGCGCTAAGCAAGCAGTCCTCGCTCAGATCGCCGCCACTTGCAAGCGGCGCAAAATCGAGCGCATCCATAGGATCTGGAAAATCGTAAAACCGAGCCATTATTTAACGACACTGCTTTGAGCTAGTGCAGGTTGCTTTTTTTCTATCTGCGGCAAAGGCGTAGAAGCAAAGCTAAAGCTTAGCTCGCCATCTTTGACGCTCACGCTAACTAAGCCACCCTCTTGTAGCGCGCCAAAAAGCAGCTCACCGCTTATATGATCGCTTATCTGCGAGCTGATTTCGCGCTTTAAATTTCGCGCTCCAAACTCGTCCGAATAGCCGCGCGAGATAATCAAATCTTTTGCTTCCTTGCTTAGGCTAATCTTTACGTTTTTTAGCTGCGACTCCAGCTCACCGATAGTTTTATCCACGATCTTTTCTAAAATTTCGCCGCTTAAGCGGTTGAAATTTATGATTTTATCGATGCGGTTGCGAAATTCCGGCGCAAAGAAGCTTTTTATGGCGCTATCTACTTTATAGCTCTCGTCTTTTGTAAATCCGACCTGCGGCGCTTCTTTCGTGCCTAAATTCGACGTCATTATTATGATCGTATTTTTAAAATCGGTCGTAACGCCGTTGTTATCGGTAAGACTTGCGTTATCGAAAATTCCTAAAAAAATATTCGTCATGCTAGGATGAGCTTTTTCTACCTCATCAAATAAAATAACGCTGTAAGGGTGCTTTTTGATGTTATTCGTTAAAATTCCACCGTTTTCAAAGCCCACGTATCCAGGAGGTGCTCCGATGAGTCTCGAGACGCTGTGAGCTTCCATATATTCACTCATATCGTAGCGCTCAAAATGTACTCCGAGCTGCGCGGCTAAGACCTTGGCTAGCTCACTTTTGCCCACACCGCTGCTACCTGCAAATAAAAATACGCCGATTGGGGAGCTTGCGCCTCCAAGCCCGGCGTAAGAGCGTAGAAGTGCCTTGCAAAGGCTGCTAACCGCCTCGTCTTGACCGAAAATTTCGCGCTTGATATTAGCTTCCAGATTTTTTAGTACCTGTTTATTATCGACGCTACTGCTTAAATTTGCGATATTCGCGCTAATCGAAAGTGTATTTACTAAATCATCCTTACTGATTTCAAGAGGAGCTTCGTGTGGCTTAAACGCAAAGCTCGCACCCACCTCGTCGATGAGATCAATGGCGCTGTCGGGAAGGAATTTATCGCTTTGATATTTTTTAGCAAGCGTTACGCTATCACGCAAAATTTCGTCGCTAAATTTTACGCCGTGAAATTCCTCATATTTTTTGGCTACGCCTTTTAAAATTTCAACGCTATCGTCGATGCTAGGCTCGCTTACATCGATTTTGCAAAACCTGCGGCTAAGCGCTTTATCCTGCGAAAACGAGCGGTATTCGCCGTATGTAGTAGCGCCGATGACCGATAGCTCGCCGCTTGCAAGCGAAGGTTTTAGGATGTTTGACATATCAAGTTCGTTGCGATTGCCCGTGCCTGCGCCAACGATCGTGTGAATTTCATCGATAAATAAAATCGCGTTTTGATTGGCGCTAAACTCGTCTATGAGATCCTTTAGCCTCTCCTCAAACTCCCCGCGCAACGTAGTGCCTGCGATCAGCGCGCCAGCATCAAGGGCGTAAATTACCTTATTTTTTAGCTTTTCTGGCACTTCGCCGCGGACGATTTTTAGCGCGATACCCTCGATGATCGCGGTTTTACCAACTCCTGCTTCGCCCACTAAGATCGGATTATTTTTCTTGCGGCGACAGAGGGTTTGTAGCGTCTTTTCGATCTCTTTTTCACGCCCGATGAGTGGATCGATCTTGCCCTCAAGCGCGATTTTATTGAGGTTTGCTGTATAAAGTGAGCTAGGCGAATCCTTTTTAATATCGCGCTCGTTTATCGCGTCCTTTTCGCCCTCAAACGCAGGCTCAAATTCCGTATTCTGCCACTGCCTACGGCTTTCGTCGTAATTCATCGCATGCGTGATATCATCGATATCGTATGAGTTTAGCTTAATCGCTGCGGCTTCGTCGCGAGAAACGACCTCATCACGGTGATCGAAAGCAGATTTGTACTTTCGCACGATGAGCTCAAAAATCGCGGCATTGATACCGTAGTGATTTAAAATTTTAGTGCAGTCGTTTTCCTTATCATTTAGAATTTTAAGCATAAAATCGAGCTCGTTTTTAGGCTCTTTAGCATTATTTAATTCAGTATAGAACTGCTTAAATTCTATCGTCTGCGCCGGAGCCTTGCCGCTTGATTTAGGCATCATATCCAAAAGCCCGCCCAGATTATCCAAGATATTTAGGTAGTTAATATCCGGAATTTCTTTGGCGATGAGCCCGTGAAAGGGCTTATTGTATTTAAAAATCGCATAAACTACGTGCGAAGTGGTGATATATTCGTCCTCGCCGTCGTTTGCGACGCTGATTGCTTGTTCAAAATGTTTGTTTAAAAAAAATCCTATCATTGCTTTCCTTTAAATTTAATCCTCTTCAATCTCACATCTAAGAGGGAATCCTGCGACCTTTGCCGCTTGTAAAACCGCTTGTTGCTTGCACTCGGCTATCTCTTTAGGATACGCGCCGCAAACCGCGCGACCCTGCTTATGAACCTTCATCATCAAATCTACCGCATCTTGAAAGCTCTTTGCAAAAATATCCATCAAAATATAAACCACGAAATCCATCGTCGTTTCGTCGTCGTTTAGTAAAATCACCTTATACGGGCGAGGCACGAAAGATTTTGTTTTGGCGTTAGTGCGAATCTGCACGCCGGTTTTAGTTGCCATTTTTTATCCTGGCAATATCGCTTTTTATCACATCGGTATCGACCATGCCTAAGTAATACGGCTTGCCCCGCTCATCGCCCTCGTTAATGTCAGTGAGCCTTTGATATTTTCCATCTTTAAGCACTACCTTAAAAGGGATCGAAAGCGCGTGGCGATAACCTATGTCGCTTAAAATTTGACCCACTATGCGCTCGTTTTGTTTTGAATTGGAGATGAAATAATAGGCATTAAATTTTTTCGTAAAATTTTCGATCACCTGCGCATCAGTAATGTCCTCGAAATAAATCAAGCCGACCATTAGAAAATCTGCGGAATTTTTTAGCTGAAAGTCCATCAGATGCGGCGCTTCGATGCGGCACGGCTGGCAATACGTACCGAAAATATCAAACATTAAAATTTTATCGCTGTCCGCGAGCTTAAAGCCCTTTTCTGTCCGCTCGATCGTTACCTCGCCGCCTACGACGCTTTTAAGCGTAAGGCGCTCGCCCGTTTTAAACGGCGTAAAAGCTACCTCCTCGCCGCTCTCACCGCCAATACGCTCGCCATTTTTATCTTGAGCGGAATTTTTTGCCATCTGATTCTCGCTCGCGGCAGGATTCTCGCCAGCAGAGCCCGTCTTTTTCTGCGAATCATCTCCGCAGCCGCTTAAGACAAAAATCGCCAAACATAATAGTAAAAATTTCTTCATTGCATTTCCTTCGGGTTTAAATTTAAGCCCGCATTTTAACCAAAGTTTTGTGAATTTAAAATGAATGCTTATCGCATCGCTTCATCGCGCTTTGCGCTTCGCGGTCGGCTTCTTTGCGCTTTAGCGATTCGCGCTTGTCGTGCAGATTTTTGCCACTAGCCAAAGCGATACGCGCCTTTACGCGGTTTTTATCATTCAGATACAGCGACAAAACCACGATGGTAAGGCCCTCTTTGCTAACCGCGCCAAGCAGTTTGTCGATCTGCTTACGATGCATCAAAAGCTTTCGCGCCGCCCCTTCGTCTGGACGAAAATGGGCGTTGGTGCTTTCAAGATAGCTGATATGGGCATTTAACAAAAACAGCTCGCCGCGGATCACGCGACAAAAACTATCTTTGAGATTGCCCCTGCCCGCCCGCAGAGCTTTGACCTCGCTGCCCTTTAGCACGATGCCCGCTTCAAAGCTTTCAAGTATCGTAAAATCGTGAAATGCCTTGCGATTTTTACTCAGTTCTTTCATCTTTTTCCTTCTAAATTTGGCCCTAAGCTTAGCCCGTTTTTGCTTAAATTTAAAAGCGGTCGCGCGAATTTTAAATTTTATCTTTAAATTTAGCTTTTAAATTTTAACCGCGCGCCTTGGAATTCTTATTTTAAGAAAAACACGCTGCTACCGCTACCGCTTAGAAACATATCGCGATACTTGCTCATCTGCGGATATAGCTTTATGCACGGCGCGAAAAGATCGTTTAGCAGGGGGCCATCGTATCGCGATAGCAGCTGCTCGCTGCTTAAACGCAACATCTCTTGCGCCTGCGCGGCGTTTATATTTTGCATAAAGCTTGCGCGAAACTCATTATAAACCGCGCCGGTGGAGCAAAAGATCGCAGGCGTTAAAATTTCGATCGCAGGCAAGCGCTCCTCGAAAGGCTCGATGATCTCGCCGATGCCGCGCACGTTTGCGGCCTCCAGCCCGCTAACAAAAAACGCGACGTCCGCGCCGATATTTTGCGCGATTGCTATAAGCCGCTCGCGCGGAATTTTTAAGCTTAATTCCTCGTTCGCAAGCCGCAAAAACGCCGCCGCATCGCTACTGCCGCCCCCAAGACCAGCACCGATCGGAATACGTTTTTTAAGCACGATCTTGTGCGAGCTGAAAAATTCCGCAAGCTCGCGCGCAAAGCCCGCCTGCTCAAGCGCCGCCTTGGCCTTTAAAATTATATTATCCGCGATCTGCGCGGCGCCACATTCAAGCGCAAAGCCGCTCGCGCGCTCGAAGCTTATCTCATCAAACAGCTCCCTGCGCAGCACGAAGCGCGAGGCGATCTCGTGGTAGCCCCCGCGCGTACCGATGACTTTTAAAAAAACATTGATCTTTGCATAGGCCTTCAAATTTTACTCCTTCTGCGCCTTGGCGCGCTTGCGTTAAATTTAGCCCGCCACAAGCTCATCTAGCGCGATTAAAATTTAAATCCGCGCGCAAGTTAAATTTCAGCCTGCGGCAAGCCCTATCCAGTGCGATCAAAATTCAAAACCGCGTGCCGTGAAGTGCGCGCCGCAGAATTTAATCCGCGATCGCGGCGCTCGATACGTAAATTTTATAAAGCGCGAAATTTTAAATCCACAACGCACGCGGCTAAATTCCAACCCGCGGTGCAAATACATCTCAGAGATTAAAATTCCAAGCTAGCAAAATTCTGGCCGCACCGCTGCACGCCGCACTAGGTCATAAATTTAGTTTAGCGGTATGCCGCCCGCTGTAAAATCAAACCCGTCGGCGCATACTACGCATTACCGCAAGCCGAAATTTCATTCGGCAGAGGCCGCTTGCTGCGCCGCAATAACCCCCAACCTGCGCGTTTTATAAATCGCGAAATTTAACTCACGGCGCGTTGTAATCGCGCACCGAAAAGCAGATTAAAATGTCGTTCCGCCGGATCTGTCGCGTTTAAATTTAGCCCCGCGGATTTATTCCTTTTCACAAGCGAACGTCGCCTGCCTAGTCGCACGTTTAAATTTACGCCGCCCGATGCCGATTTTGCGATCTATGCGCAACGAAAAAGCGTGATCGCTCACCCGCTGCTCCGCACGATAAAATTTAGCCGCGCGGGCGGCGCGCTATGCGAGTAAATTTAAAACGCGCCGTATTTATAACCGCTCAAATTTCAAGCCAGGACCGCCCGATCAAAATTCCGCCGCAGGCTGGAGCCGCGCCTTAAAACCCACCGCCCGCGATCGGGACGTCATTCCAAAGATAGCGCACCTCGCCCGCGCCTATCTCGATGATCGAATAAAAATCGCCGCAGATAAGCAGATAGCGTCCGTCCGCGCGGCTCGCCAGATCCTTTGCGGCAAGCTTCTTGCCCAAGATCACGTCGCGCGCGTCGCCGTCGTAAAAGTTCGGCTTAAGATCTAAAAACTCGAGCGGATTTAGTGCTGCCTCATCCGCAAAACGCGGATCTTTCAAATCAAAAGCCCCCTCACTCTCCCGCCTAAGCGCGCTTAGCGTACCCGTAACGCCTAGCTTTTCTGCTAAAATTTGCGCAAAAGAGCGCACGTAGCCGCCCTCGCTGAGTGCGACGCGAAAGCTTACGAAGGGGTGAGCGTAGCTTAAAATTTTGGCATCAAAAACCCGCATCGAGGCCTCTTTCAAGCTCACCTCTTCGCCCGCGCGAGCGAGCTTGTATGCGCGCACGCCGTCAATTTTCTTGGCGCTGAAAGCGGGCGGGATAAATTTTATCTCGCCGCGCATTTGCGCCATCGCGGCATCTAAAACCTCGCGCGAAAGCGGCGGGATTTGCTCCACGTGCCTTATGTTTTCGTTATCGCCGCTTGGGCTTTGCGCGCCCAACCACAGCGTCGCGGCATAGATTTTAGGCTCTTTTTTTAAAAATCTAAAAAAGCGCGCGTATTGCCCGAACGCGACGATCAGCGCGCCGCTCGCGAAAGGATCGAGCGTGCCGCTAAAGCCCGCCTTTTTCACGCCGTATTTGCGCTTAAGAACACTTAAAAATTTATTGCTGCCGATGCCCGCGGGCTTGTCCGCCAAAAACAATCTATTCATAAGCGCCGATCTTTTCTACGAAATTTGACATTATCACGCGCGAAATTCCGCCAAAATTTATAGTGAGTCGGTCGCCATTTACCGCCGTGATCTGTCCGATGCCAAAGAGTTTGTGCTTGATCAGCTCGCCCTTGCTAAAGCCGCTGCTTTGCTCGCGCGGCGGCTCTTTAGCCACCAAACCCGCCTCGGCTATAAATCTGCTAGCATCGAGCCTCTCGCGCTTGCCGCGATAAAAGCGGCTAGCGGCAAAACTAAGCGTGAGAGTGCGTTTGGCGCGCGTAATCGCTACGTATGCGAGCCTACGCTCCTCCTCGATGTCATTGCTGTCGCCCAAAAGCGGGAAAAAGCCCTCCTCCAGTCCGATTACGAAAAGATGCGAAAACTCAAGCCCTTTGCTGGCGTGCACGCTCATTATGTTTATCGCATCGCCAGATAAGGCGTCCTGATCGCTAAGAAGGCTCAGCTCATTTAAAAATTCCGCCAGATCAAAATCGGGCTTATTGCTCGCTTCGTCCTTCAGCATCGCCAAAAACTCGTCGATATTTGCAACGCGATCGGCGCCGTCCGGAAGCGAGGCATAGTAAGCCTTTAGCCCGAAAGCGGGCTCCAGCGCGTCTATTTTTTTGATAGTATCGGCTAGTGCAGAGATAGAAGCGATACCGCTTTTAAGCTCGGCTAGAGCCTGCGCCGCCTTGGCGCTAAGCCCCGCGTCCGGCTCGCTAAAGGCGTCAAATAGACTGATAAGCCTCAGGCGCGAAAGCTCCTCGAGCTTTGCCAGCGAGACCTTGCCGATGCCGCGCTTGGGCACGTTTATGATCCGCCTCATCGAAAAGTCGTCGTGCTCGTCGTTTACCAAGCGTAGATAGGCGATCGTATCCTTGATCTCGGCGCGCTCGTAAAATTTCACACCGCCTACCATTTTGTACGGGATTTTGGCTCGATTCAGCCCCTCTTCCAGTGCGCGTGAAAGAGCGTTTACGCGGTAAAGCACGGCGATTTCAGAGGGCGCTACGCCGCTTGAAAGCAGCTTTTTGATAGCTTCTGCGATCTTTGCCGCCTCGATGCCCTCCTCGTCCGAACGCAAAATTTCGATCTTTTCGCCCCCACCGTTCATGCTAGTAAGGCTCTTGCCGAGGCGGTTTTTGTTATGCGAGATAAGCTCGTTTGCGGCATTTAAAATTTCGTCCGTAGAGCGGTAATTTTGCTCGAGTTTGATAAATTTTACGTTTGAGAACTGATCTTTAAAATTTAGAATATTTTCTATCCGCGCGCCGCGCCAGCCGTAGATACTCTGATCGTCATCGCCCACTACTACGAGGTTTTCGTGCGCGGTGCAGAGCTTTTGCAGCAGTTTGAATTGAATGTCGTTGGTGTCCTGATACTCATCAACCGTGATGTAGGCGTAACGGCGCGAAATCTCATCGCATAGCCGCTCATTGGCGTTTAAAATTTTATACGGCAAAATTAGCAGATCATCGAAATCCACCAGATTATTCGTCGCCAAATACGCCTCGTAGCGTTTATATGCATCAGCGCAGTGCGCGTAAAATCCGCTATACATCCTGCTTAGCTCGTCATCTTTATCGTTTAAAAGCTCGTCAATATCTTTAGGGGCGATTAGGGAATTTTTATAGGTTGAAATTTTAGCCGCTAATAGCGATGTGGGCAAATTTATCTCAAAGCCCTTGATGATCTTTTTCTTATCGTCGGTATCGATTACTTGGAAGTTTGCGCTGCGTCCAAGCTCGCTAATATGAAATTTCAAAAACAAAAGCCCAAATTTATGAAAGGTGCACAGAAGCGGCACTCCGCTTAAATTTAACCCGCTTATCAGATTAAGCGCTCGCGAGCGCATCTCGGTGGCGGCTTTGTTCGTAAACGTAAGCGTGAGAGTATTTTCCGCAGGCACGCCGTTTGATAGCAGATAGGCAAGACGCGCGGTGATCGTTTTAGTTTTGCCGCTACCAGCACCCGCTAAGATTAGCATCGCTCCATCCACGTGGCTCGCAGCCTCGCGCTGAGCAGGATTAAGACCCTCTAAAATATCACTCATTTTGAGAAAATTTTACGCGATTTTTCGCGTTTAAGCCACTCGGACTCGGGCTGGGAGAAATTTACCGCGATAGGCTTGCCGTCCACGACGATCTGCAAGACCGCGTAAAACGGCACGCTAAGCGTGCTTGCAAAATCCTGCGGCCCAAATCCCGCCTCGAAAACCAGCTCATCCTTGCTAAGATGCGCGCTAGAAAGCGTGTATTCCTCCAGCTGCAAAAAGATCGCGGGCATTTTGAAGCTTTTTAAAATTTCCTCCGGCAGCGGCGGGTCAAATTTTATCTGATCCGTCCTCGCAACGATGCCAAATCCATATCCAAGAGCCAAAACGTAATCCAAAACCGCGCCTATATTTGCACTACTCGCAGCGATAAATTTATCGTCTTTTAAAATTTTATCTATCATCCTAACCCCTCACAAACTCATCTACAAGCGCCGCGACCTGCTCTATGCCGATGCGCCAAAACTCGCTTTTATTAATGTCAAAGCCGAATTTCGCCACCAGCTTTTGCGGCGCGTCGCTGCCGCCCGAGCTTAAAAACTCAGTGTAAATTTGAACGAAATTTTCGAGCCTGCCGCTCTTATATAGCCCGTAAAGCGCGAGCACCAAAAGCTGCGCGTAGGCGTAGGAGTAGCAGTAAAACGGCGAGTGAACGAAGTGCGGGATGTAGCTCCACCAGCTTTTGTAATGATCCTGCAAGATTAGCTCGCCGACAAACATCTTGCGCGACTCCTCCATCCAAAGCTCACCCACCTGCTCGACGCTTAGCTCATCCGCGCTCGCATGCACGCGCCGCTCAAAGGTCGTAAATCCGATCTGGCGGTAAAGCGTCGCGAAGATATCTTCGATCTTTGCCGCAAGCATCGCTCTTAGCGCGGCCTTATCGCTTGCGGCCTGCGAGGGCGTATCCGTATCGCGTGCTGCAAGCTCGCACGAACCCGCAGAGTCTTGCGAGGCGGAGTTTTTTACGGCGCGCTCGTTTGGAATTTCACCGCCCTGAGCCTCTTGCGAAGCGCTGCGTTTAAAATTTTGCGAGCCGTCCGAGGCGGCGGCGCTTTTAAAATTTAGCAAGCCGTTTAAATTTGAAAAATTTTCGCGCATATAATCAAACACCAGCATCTCGCAGAAAACCGACGCAGTCTCCGCCGTCGTCAGCGGCGTGAAGGAGTTAAAATAGCCCACGCCGTAGCTTAGATACTGATGTATCGCGTGCCCCAGCTCGTGCGCGAGGGTAAATACGTCGCGGCGCTTGCGCGTAAAATTTAAAAGCACGAAGGGGTGCGTATCGCGCGAGCCGGAATGCGAAAATGCGCCGCTTTGCTTATTTTGCGCGGGCATCGCGTCGATCCAATTTCGCTCAAACGCTATCAGCGCAATCTGCTTAAATTTCGGACTAAATTTTTCAAATGCCGCAAGCACGATCTGCTTAGCCTGCTCGAAGCTAAACTCGCTCTCGTCGCCCCCAAGAGGCGCGTATCTGTCGTAATCATACAGCGCGTCGTAGCCTAAAATTTCGCGCTTTTTGGCGTAAAATTTGCCGACTAGACCGAAGCTTCGCTCCGTCTCTGCGATCAGCGCATCGACGCTTGCGATGTTTATCTGATTTTCTTCGTGCATCACCGCCTCGGCTTTATCGTAACCGCGCAGCTCGCAGCGAATTTTAAAATCGGTTTTGATCATATTGTAGATGTAACCAAGCAGGTGGGAATTCTGCTCTAGCACCGCACTTAGCGAGGCTGCGGCGTCTTTTCGCACCTCGCGATCAGAGCTATGAAGCAGGCTTAAAATTTCCTCCTCGCCTAGCTTTCGCCCGCGAAAATCAAAGCTCATCCGCGCCATGCTTTCGTCAAAAAGCCGCGAAAACGCCTCGCCGCTTACGGGTGAAGTTTTTAAAAGCACGCTTTCTTGCGGCAAGCTTAGCTGGTGGGCCTTGCGTTGCTTAAGCAGGCTCAAATAGTATCCGAATCTCCCGCTTCCTGCGATAAACTCGTCCTGTTTTGCGGCCTCAAGCTCGTTAAACTCAAGCTCGAAAAAAAGCAGGTTCTGCGAAATGTCGTTGCAAGCCTGCTCCGTCTTGGCTTGCTGCGCCCCAAGGCTCGTATCTCGCGCAAAGCTAAGATGCGCAAAGCTCATTATCTTGCCGATCTGCTCACTGATGCTCTCATAAAGCTCAAGCGCGCCTAGAAATTCCTCCGCGCTAAGGGCATGCAGCTTATCTTTAAATTTAAGCTCAAAATCCCTAGCCTGCGCGGAGGCGCTATCTATCGCGCCGCTAAATTCCGCTTCGTTTGCAAATAGCTCGCCTAAATTCCAATTCATCGTTTTCCTTTTAAAATTTTTGGATAATTTTATCAAAAAAGAATAAGTAAAATTTTAAAAACCGCGAGATCCGCCGCGCGGGCGGGATTCGCGGTAAAATTTTAAGGTGAGTTATTTTTGCATACTTTGCGACGCGATCGCCGTAAAAATCACGTCCGTGGAGCTATTGATTGCGGTTTCTACCGAGTCTTGGATCACGCCGATGATAAAGCCGATCGCGACTACCTGCATTGCGATGTCGTTTGAGATATTAAAGAGCGAACACGCAAGCGGTATCAGCATCAATGAGCCGCCTGGCACGCCGCTAGCGCCGCACGCACCGACTGCCGAGACCACGCAAAGCAGTAGCGCCGTCCAAAAATCGGGACGCACGCCAAGCGTATGAGCCGCGGCAAGCGCCAAGATCGCGATTACCACTGCAGCGCCCGCCATATTTATCGTAGCTCCCAAAGGTATCGAGATCGAGCTTAGCTCGTCGCTGATGCCGAGCTTTTTGCATAAATTTAAATTTACGGGGATATTCGCCGCCGAGCTACGGGTGAAAAACGCCGTGAGGCCGCTTTCGCGCAGGCAGGTAAATACGAGCGGATACGGATTTTTCTTAATCACCGCAAAGACGATGAGCGGATTTACCACGAGGGCTACGAACGCCATCGCACCTACTAGCACGACTACTATTCGCACGTATCCAAGCAGCGCATCGACGCCGGTTTGATACACGGTAGAAGCTACTAGGCCGAAAATTCCAAACGGCGCGAGCTGGATTACGAACTGCACGATTTTGGTTACCGCTTCGCTCAGATCGGTAAAAATTTTCTTTGTTTCATTAGTGCAAAATTTAAGCGCGATGCCAAGACCTATCGCCCAGGTTAAAATTCCTACGTAATTCCCGTGCGCGATAGCGTTTAGCGGATTATCTACGACCTTAAAAAGCAGATCTTTTAACACGATCCAAACGCTCGCAGGGACCGCATTTTCTGCCGCGCCGACATTGCTTAGAGCAAGCTGCGTCGGGAATAAAAAGCTAGCTGCTACCCCCACGCACGAGGCTAAAAAGGTGCCTACAATATATAGAACAACCACGCGTTTTAAGCCGCTTGCGCTGCCGTATTGTTTATTTACGATCGAGCTTAAGATCAAGATAAAAACTAAAATCGGAGCTACCGCTTTAAGGGCACCTACAAATAAATTTCCTAAAATTTCCGCAAAAGCTACTACGTTTATTAAAAACGAAGTGTGCTCTGCCGCAATATCGCCCGCCGCCGAACGCGCGGCAAAGCCCAAAATGGCGCCTATTATCAAGCCTGTAACTATGCGCAGAACTAGATTTTTATCTTTGTAGCTGGCTACTAATTTTTGAATCGAACTCATTTTTTACCTTTCAATCAAAACATCGTTTGAAATATATCGAAATTTTATTTAAGCACATTTAAATTTGGGCGAAATTTCGTAATTTTTAGTCAATCTTAAAACCTCGTTAGATAAAATGCCCCGAAATTTTAATTAGGAGCAGATATGTATCTTTTCACAAGCGAAGTAGTAAGCCCCGGACATCCGGACAAGTGCGCAGACATCATCGCAGACAGCATCGTGGATGAAATTTTAAAGCAAGATCCCAACGGGCGCGTCGCGGCGGAGGTTTTTATCGCGGGCAAACACGTAGTAATCGGCGGCGAAGTAAACGCCAAGATCGATTTTACCCACGATGATTACCGCCACATCGTAAAGGGCGCGCTTAGCGAGATCGGCTACAACGACAACCCTCATTTCACGCGCGCGCAGTGCCTGCATCCGCAGGATCTGCAAGTGGACGTATTTTTAAACCAGCAAAGCCCCGACATCAACCAAGGCGTCGATCAAGAAGGCGGCGAGATCGGAGCGGGAGATCAGGGCATAATGTTCGGCTTCGCAAGCTGCGAGACGAAAAATTTTATGCCGGCGGCGATCACCTACGCAAGAGCGCTTTGCGATCACGTTTATGCCTATGCAAAATCCCATCCTAACGAGCTTGGCGTCGATATTAAAACGCAGGTTACCGTCGATTACGGCACGAAAAGCAATTTTGAGGAATGTAAGCCGCAAAGCATCCATACGATCGTGGTTTCCGCGCCATGCGTCGAGAGCATGAGTATCGAGCGCGTCCGAGATCTGATCGGAAATTTAATCGATTCAGCGGGGCTTCCGAAGGAGCTTTACGACAAAAGCAAAACGATCATATACATCAACCCGACCGGCCGCTACGTAAATCACAGCTCGCTTCACGACAGCGGCCTAACGGGGCGCAAACTAATCGTCGATAGCTTCGGCGGCTACAGCCCTATAGGCGGTGGCGCTCAAAGCAGCAAGGACTACACCAAGGTCGATCGCAGCGGGCTTTATGCGGCGCGCTATATCGCCAAAAATATCGTCGCGGCGGGGCTTGCGAAAAAATGCATCGTCCAGCTCAGCTACGCAATCGGCGTAGCTAAACCGGTAAGCGTCAGCGTCGATTGCATGGGGACGAATTTGGGCGCGGCAAGCGACGATGAGTTGTCCGCTTTCGTGCTTGAAAAATTTCCGCTCACGCCGCGCTGGATCATCGATAAATTCGGCCTTGATCGCCCCGGCAAAGGAAGCTTTCTCTACGCCGACGTAGCCGCACGCGGACAGGTCGGAAACGACGAATACCCGTGGGAGAAGCTCGATAGCGTGGAGCTTTTTAAGGCTTTGAAATAAAATTTTACGCTTTACGGCAACGCCTTTTTTGGCTTGCGACATTCGCTAGGCTTGCAGTAGGGAGCTTAGCTCGATTATTCTACGCGGCTTTGCATGCCGTGTAGTTTTATCGCATCCCAAAAAATAGCGTTGCGGCAAAATTCTGTATCAAAATTCTAAGCCGTGAAATTTAAGAGTTTTTGCAGGTAGAATCGAATTTTAAAAATTTTAAGCCCAGCTCGCGCAAAATTTTAAAATTTACGCGGTGAAATTCCAAGGCTTAGCCCGTCTAGTTTAGTGATAAATTCTAACTAGAGCAGGCTTCAAAAAATTTTCACGCAAGCTTTTAAATTCGCAATCGCCTAAAACGAAATTTGACCTATAAAATTTTTTCTAACGCGCTTTTTACTTAATCTCCGAAGAGTAAAATTTTAAATTCTCCTTACTTGTGATGTTTAAGCGTGTAAATTTTAAAATTTTGCCATTTTATTTGAAGTTTGCCGCTTTTATATAGAAAGAAAACCCGAAGTAAATTTCATTTAAAAGTGGTATCGGCAAGACAAAAACATTAAAATTTTAAAATGTGGAATTTATGAACGCTACTAATTTAAAATCTCAGATTGGCGCGCTTCGCCAAAGCTCCTCCGCTAACTACGCGAAATGAAAAAGTAAGATTAAATTCTCCCCCGCGCGATGTCACCCGCAAGCAAGCACGGCGGAATATCAAGCTTAAATAACGCAAAAGATAAAAGAATAAAGCAAAAAGATAGGAGGCTTGGAGCTTGATAAAATTCTAGCCTTGTGCGGCGGCAACCGAGCGGCTTTTAAATTGGGCTTTAAACGCAGTGATTCGAATTACGCGCCTTCACTTAAATGCTAAAGCGGCGATAAAATTTCATCGCCGCTTTCATAAATTAAAATTTTAAAGATATTGCCGAACTACGCAGCTGCAATAAGCAAATCACCTGCATTTTAATCACCCGCTTAATCACCCGCACCTCGCCTAAATTGCCGATCAAATTTAAGCCGCATACACCTTTATCTAGCGCTTAGTTTAGCCGCGCGGCATAAAAACGCAGCTAAAAAATGAAGCACTATTTCGTCTGATTATCCTCGTTTTTTGGTGCGGCAGTGCTTGCATTTATCTCGCTGGCTGCGTTATTTACGGGCTCAGGAACAGAGATTTTTTTCACCGAAGCAGTGAAATTCTGCTCGGCTTCAACGTCGCCCGTTTTTTCGATATATGTAAAATCGCCCATCTTCGTCCACGTTCTAGCTTTAGCTAAAAACGCCTTTTGGCTCTCCCAAATCTCTTTGAAATCGGGATTTTTCTCGCTTTCTTCGGCTAAAATTTCATCCGTCGCCTTGCGAAGCGCACGCATGATCTCGGGCGAAAAAGAGCGAATCTGAACGTTTGGATATTTCTTTTTGATCTCGTCCCAAATTATTACATTTTTATAAAACGTCTCGTTTTCTGCGTATTCGCGCGCCTTTGCAATCGAAGCCTCTAGGATATTTTGCAAGTCCTTAGGAAGCTTCTGCCAAGTTTGTAGATTTATCACGATCTGCTGCTCGCTAGCGGGTTCTTGCCATCCCGTATAATAGTAATTTGCGACCTTGTGAAAGCCTAGAGGTATATCAAAGCTAGGACTTGCCCACTCTACCGCATCGATGGTGCCCATCTCTAGCGCCATATATAGCTCACCTACCGGTATCGTAGCGACTGCGACGCCAAGGCGGCTCATAACCTCCCCGCCAAAGCTTGGAATTCTAAATTTAAGCCCTTTTAGATCATCTAGCGTATTAATCTCCTTTTTAAACCAGCCGCCCATCTGCATGCCGCTATTTAGGATATTAAAGACCTTCAGATTGCTTTTAGCATAGAATTTATCCGCTAGCTCCTTGCCTCCGCCGAAGTAATACCAAGCGTGTTGCTCATCTTTCGTCATACCAAAAGGCACGGTCGTAAATAGCATATTCGCACTATTTTTGCCTTTATAATAGTAGCTCGCAGTATAGCCTAAATCGTATTGTCCGTTTTTGACCATATCATAGATCGCAAAAGGTGCTTTATGTTTGCTAGGCGCGTCAATGCTGATTTTCAGCCTGCCATCAGACATACTATCTGCAAGATCTGCCATCCGCTTGGCGACATCGCCTACGATAGGCATACTAAGCTCGTAAGTCTGAGCTAGCTTAAGGTGATAAACTTTCTTATCTGCGCCCCACAGCGACGTGGCTATAATCAAACTTAATCCGACAAGAATCGATTTTTTCATATACTACTCCCAAAATGAAATGGTGCGAATTTTATATAAAATCATCTAAATTCACGCTTTTATAACTAGCTTTTAAGCGAAATTTTCGCACAATTGCAGCCAAATTCGATAAGGAAAGGGCATGCAAGAAAAACATTACGACGTAATCATCATAGGCGGCGGTATCACGGGCAGCGCGCTAGCGTACGTGCTGGCAGAATTTAGCGGGATCAAAAATATCGCTCTACTTGAAAAATACGAAGGGCTTGCGACGCTAAATTCTAAAGCCAGCGCAAACTCTCAGACGATTCATTGCGGCGACATCGAGACCAACTACGACCTGCAAAAAGCGACCGAAGTCAAGCGCAAGGCGGATATGATCGTGAAGTATTGCCAAAAGCATGGATATGAGAATAAATTTTTATTTCAGGGGCAGAAAATGGCTCTTGGCGTGGGTGAGAGTGAGGTAGAGCTAATTAAAGAGCGCTTCGAGAAATTTAAAGAGCTTTATCCGTATCTGCAGCTTTTTGGCAAGGAAGCGCTCAAAAAAATCGAGCCCAAGCTAGTTTTTGACGGGCGCGGCGAGGAGCGAGCGGAGGATATCGTAGCAATGGGCGTGCAATCGGGAGTTTACACGACGATCGATTACGGCGCGATGGCGAATTCCTTCGTACAAAACGCTAAAAACGTGGAGGGCAAAACCTGTGATCTGTACCTAAACACCGAGGTGCAAAACATCACTAAAGTAGGCGATAAGTTCTATATCCGCACCGCAAATAGACTCTCACTAAGCGCTGATTTCGTAGTCGTAGATGCAGGCGCTCACTCGCTGTGGCTAGCGCACAAAATGGGGCTTGGGCAGGATCTTAGCACGATTTGCATCGCGGGCAGCTTCTATCTAACCAAGCAAAAGCTTCTAAACGGCAAGGTTTACATGGTGCAAAATCCAAAGCTTCCATTTGCCGCGCTTCACGGCGACCCGGATTTGCTCGCAGGAGGCTGCACGAGATTCGGCCCTACCGCGCTTACGATGCCGAAGCTCGAGCGCTACAAGGGCTGTCGTTCGGTGCCGGAATTTTTTCAGTCATTAAATTTTGACATGGACGTAGCCAAGGTTATTTGGCAAAATTTTGGCGATAGCGAGGTAAGGGATTTCTTAATCCGCAATATAGGCTTTGAGATACCGATTTTAGGCAAAAAGCTTTTCGTCAAAAATGCGCGCAAGATCATACCTAGCATCCGCGAGGAGGATATTTACTATGCCAAGGGCTTTGGCGGCGTGCGCCCGCAAGTAATCTCACACTCGCAAAAAAAATTGCTTTTAGGCGAAGCTAGAATAGGCGAAAATCCGGGGATTATCTTTAATATGACCCCAAGTCCCGGCGCTACGAGCTGCTTAGGCAACGCACTTCGCGACGCAAAAAGTGCCTGCGAATATTTAGGAGCGAGCTTTGATGATGCAAAATTTGACGCGGAAATGATGCAATAAAGAGGAATTTTTAAAATTTCGCTCGGGCAAGAATTTTGAAATTTTACTTCGGCGAGGACTTTAAAATTTTGCTCGCGCTTCACGTATATAGGGGATTTTAAAATTTCATTCAAACGCGAATTTTTAGAATTTAACCCGCACCACAAGCTATGAAATTTTAAAATTTCGCCGTGAAGCCGTGAAGTAGAATTTTAAAATTCCTTCGCCTAGCGAATTTTAAAATTTAGAAATTTCAAAATTTCACGTAAAATTTCGCCTAATGCGGCGATAAAATTTTAAATTTAAAGGAGAAAAGATGCTTAAAAAAACCAAAATCCTAGCGACCATCGGGCCCGCAAGCGACAGCGAGGAGATGATGAGCGCGATGGTAAAGGCAGGCTGCAACGCCTTTAGGATGAACTTCAGCCACGGCACGCACGAGTATCACGAGGCAAATTTAAACAAAATTCGCGCCGTAGAAAAGAGCCTGGGCGTGCGTATAGGCGTCTTTCAGGACATCAGCGGCCCAAAGATTCGCGTCGGCAAACTCGAGGAAAATTTTAAATTAAAAACGGGCGATAAAATCACCTTCCTTCCTCGCGAAATCATCGGTAAAAAGACCGCCCCGGGCGAATACGAGCTGTGTATCAACCACCCAGAAATTTTGCCGTTAATGAAAGTGGGCGAGTTTATCTATCTCTACGACGGCTCGATCCGCGCCAAGGTAGTCGCAGTAAGCGAGCAAGGCGTGCGAGCGGTGCTCGAAAACGACGGCTTTTTAAGCTCGAATAAGGGGGTGAACTTCCCAAACACCCGCCTAAATATCGACGTCATCACGCAAAAAGATCTGGAAGATCTGCGCTGGGGCGCAGCGCACGGCGTAAATTTCGTAGGCATCTCCTTCGTGCAGTCGCAAAACGACATCCTGCGCGTGCGCGAAATTTTAAACTCGCTGGGCTCAAAAGCTAAAATTTACGCCAAGATCGAGAAATTCGACGCGGTCGAAAATATAGAGCAGATCATCGAAGCAAGCGACGGCATAATGGTCGCACGCGGGGATCTAGGCATCGAGATGCCGTTTTATGAGATCCCGCGCATCCAAAAGCGCATCATAGCATTAGCCAACGCCCGCTCAAAGCCCGTCATCACCGCCACGCAGATGATGCTTAGCATGACCGAGCACGAGCGCGCCACCAGAGCCGAGATCAGCGACGTCGCAAACGCCGTACTCGACGGCACCGACGCCGTGATGCTAAGCGAGGAGAGCGCCATCGGCAAAAACCCCGCAGCCGTGGTCGCCGCGATGAGCGAGACGATCCGCGAGACCGAAAAGATCTATCCTTACGATAAATTTAACGATTACAACTTCTACGACGAGACCGATATGATCACTTCAAGCACCGCAGCGCTCGCCGCAAGGCTGGGTGCGGGCGCGATACTTTCGATCACGGGCTCGGGGCGCTCGGCGATCAAACTCGCACGCAACCGCGCCAAAATCGACATCATCGCAATCGCACACGACGAGCAGACCGCGCACGCGCTAAGTCTCGTGTGGGGCGTAAATCCCGCGATGGTTAGGGAAAAAACGAGCATCAACTCGCTGCTCGCGCAAATCATAAACGAGGCTCTGCAGCGCGGGCTCATCGAGGAAGGCGGCACCTACGTGATGACGGCGGGCTTTCAAAGCGGGCATCCCGGCAGTACCGACTACATCCGCATCATCAAAAAAGATCAGATCGATTTCTACCGCAACGCGGAGAAAACGGGTCTCCAGGATCAATTTAATGCGCAACATTAAATTTGGTGGTAAAATTTGAAGTTTTTAAGTTGCAGGCCTAGAGAGGTAAAATTGTAAAAAATTAGGAGAAAAACGATGATACCAAGCTACAAAGAGATGATGTTTCCGATTTTAAGATTTATCGGCGAGCGCGGCAAGGCAGACAGAAAAGAAATTTTCGAGTTCATTACAAAGCACTATAAATTTAACGACGACGAACTCTTACAGAGGATACCTAACGGCATGCTTGTATATGTTAACCGTGCAAGCTGGGCGTTATCGGATTTTGCAGGAAATAAAGAAGTTGTAAATTTACCTGACGTTAAAAAGCCTATCAAAAGATCAGGTAGAGGCGTGTACGAGATAACGGATCTTGGCAAACAAATGCTAAAAAGTAAGGACGCTCAGGCAAAATTTGAGGCTTGGTACGATGAAATTTATAAAAACAAAAGCGCGCCAAGCACCAAAATCTCGCAAATCGTGACGCAAGAAAAGACGCCAGCGACATCATCGTCGAGACAACAAACGAGCTCGCAAAAAATCTAAAATCTCAAATTTTAGACGAAATTTCACAAAAAAAGCCGAGCTTTTTTGAGTATTTGGTGACATGCTTGCTCGAAAAAATGGGCTACGGAGTAGGCAGACTAACCAAAAACGGCGCGGACGGCGGCATAGACGGTATTATAGATGAAGATGAGCTTGGATTATCGCAAATTTACATACAGGCTAAAAGCTGGCAAGGCGCGGTTTCGCGTCCTGAAATTCAAAAATTCGTAGGCGCGATATCGGATAAGCAGACCAAAAAGGGTGTATTTATCACGACGTCAAAATTTAGCAAGGATGCCGCAAGATGCGCCGCAAACATGCAAAATTACACGATTGTTTTGATTGACGGCGAACGACTGGCGGAACTGATGATAAAATACAAACTCGGCGTTCAGGTGCGGCAAAATATCGAGATTTGCGACATCGACGGCGACTTTTTCGGCGATGAAATTTAAACGTAAAGGCGAAATTCGCTTTCGGATTAAGCGCAAACGGAAAAATTTGGCTAAGCCATCTAAATTATGAGCTAAATTTTACGACTAGCAGCGCTTAAATTTAGCCGCGTAAAGCGTCGGGCTAAAGCCTGATCAAAAGAAAATAGAGCTGCCGCAAAAATTAAAATTCCGCAAAAATATATTCGTTAAAAATCAAGCTCGCGCTCTTAAATTTCAAGGTATAATTACGAGGGAAATTTACAAAATTTAACCGAAGGAGAGACCATGAAAAAATTTCGCTCACTTCTGCTGTGTGCGGCGGCGGCTGCGACTTTGAGCGCCCAGAGTGAGGACAAGGTGGAGAAAATCACTTCGATCGACATCTATGTTTCGCCACTTTATTCGGCCAAGGATGGTAAGCCCGAATACGTGCACGTTTACGAGCCGATCGACGATCTGTTGATGAAAAACGACGTGGCGAGCCTAAAAAAGGCGATCAAAATCATCGAAGACGCCCCGGATATGGTCGCTCCGACTACGCTGATGACGGTCGCTGCACGCGCTTATGATCTAGGGCTCAAGGACGACGCGGTGTTTTGGTTCTACGCGGGCAAAAATCGATTCCTAACCTTCGCTCGCGTCATCGACATCAAGGACGAGATGTTTCGTGAGACCGAGTCCGCGAACGCGGCGTTTTTACAGCTCGTCGGCAACGTGGTAAATCCATACGCATTCTGCGATCTCGCTAAACAGCGCGATGCGGCGACACGCGCTATGGACTGGGTCAAGACACACCCGTATAAAGCGATATTTGATGAGAAATTTCCATCTCACTTCGCAGATCGCGCCGCCGCGCTCAAGGCAGCTGAGGACAAAATGGACGCCGCGCTACTTAGGCAGGACGAGTTTTTCGCAGACCCCGCTAAAGAGGCGGACTTCCTAGCCAAGCGCAAAGCAAATAACGCGGATAAGCGCTTCTGCGATTAGTATCTCCTAATCAGCGGCACTCTTTAAAAACCGGCATTATTTAAAATTTTGAGTTGCCAAAAATTTAGTGTTGCATTTTTATCTCCTCAAACGGATCTGCGCGTGAATTTAAAATTTTATGACGTAGAATTTTATCGCTAACGGTACGCAGTGAAACTTTGATATAAATCAGCTCTAGATCTGTTTAAAATTTAGCAGAAGCTCGCACGCAATTCTATTTAGCATAAATTCTATCGACAACTAACACAAAATCAGATCAAATATTGCTAAAATTCCAGCCGTTTGGCGACGTAAAATTCCACCGCTACCGCCTAAAAATCGAGTTTTTTAAATTTAGCCGCACGGCGAAATTTTATCTGTTTTTGTATACGAACATTATATAATTATCAAAATTTTTTCCAAGGAGAGAGGATGAAAAAGCTCGCTACGATACTTGTGCTGCTCTGTGCGGCGGCGTTTGCCAAGGAGTATGAGTATATGGTGCAAAGTATGAGCTACGGCTCACTCGGAGGGCGCAAGGAGAGCACGCACCTAAGCTACGATGCGGCGGCGCGCAAGCTGGAGCAGATAAGAGATACGAACTCCTCGGACGGCCTAGGCTCTAGCTACAAAGAGATCAGCTACTTTGACGAAAAGGGGGATATGGTTAAATTTGAAGTATTTAACCTAGATCTTAAAAGCGGCAAGTGGAAAAAAATAGAAGATTACACGGAAAGCGTAAAGGATAATGTCACGACGCGCGAAACGAATTCGATAGCGGATGACGGCACGCGCAATGCGAGCAAAACCGTCTCCAGCTACGACGGTAACGCGACGCAGGACGTGCGATATAAGTTTGTAAAGGGCAAATGGCAAAAAGACAGCATGAACAGATCCGTAAAAAACGCGTGGGATAAGGAGGAGCTTACGATAAGCTTCAAATGGGACGGCAAGAGCTGGCAGCCCAAAGATAAGACCGAAATTTTCTACGACGCCTCAGGAGAGATGAGCGGATACGTGAGCTACGAGTTTGTAAACGGCGCATGGCAAAACAGCGAGCGAGAGATGCTTAACGGCGATCGAAACGGCAGCTACGAGCAGATCCGCAGTACTTTTCAAAACGGCGCGTGGCAAAACGCGACGATGAGCAAGCACGAGCTTGATGCCGCGAAGGGCGAGGGGATCGTTACAAGCTTCATTTGGAACGACGAGAAGGGTGCGTGGGATAATATGAGCAAACAGACCGTTATCAAGAAGGGGACGGATTTTAATATAACCTCGTATCTGTGGGACGAACAACTTAAAGATTGGGTCAAAAGCTACTCAAACGGCGAAATTTACGATAAATCGGGCGAGCGCCCGCTCGTGCAAAGCTACGAATCAAATTCCAGTAGCGGCAAATACGTCTATAGCTACGACGAGCACGGCAGCAATACAGCGATGGATATCTACAAGCTTGATGCGAGCGGCAAATGGGTGCAAACCGGGCGCTCGGAGGCTACTTACGATACCCAAATCCCATCAGACAGCGTGGGGCACGGCGCCGCGCTGATGATGTTTGAGATGCCTGGTATCTACGCGATAACGAGCTTTAAGGAATTTAAGCTTAAAGACGGCAAATCCGAGCTCGTAACGGAAAAGACGTGGAAATATAAAAAGATAAAGTAGCGTTTGAAGATGCGTCGGTAAAATTTCGCGGCTAAATTTTACCTGCGCGGCCTTGCACGCGTGTTGCGATTAAATTTTATCGTCGCGGCGTCGCGTTTAAATTTAACAGACGCCGCGCCGCGCGAGCTATATGTTAAATTTAGCTAGCGCGGATGTTTCGTGTGCCGCGTAAATTTTAAAATTTAAATCCTACGCCGCGGCAGGTCCGCACGCAGCGGCGGCAAAAGAAAAGGTTGAAAAATGATTTTACTCAAAGCGGCAAGGGCGGCTATTTCGGCTTTAATTTCGGCGAGTATCTGTTTTACCGCCGTAGAAGCGCAAGATCGCGGCGCGGCGAGCGGACAAAAACAGACGATAGAGGGCGTCGAAAGAGATGACCAGCCGCCCGCAGGCAAACAGAGCAACGAAATAAGCGCAACAAAGCGCGCAGACGAGCAAGGCGACGAGGCGCAAAATTTTAAAATCAAAAGGCGCTATTTTCGCAGCTCTTCGTGCCTACATAAACAAAAATCAAAGGGGCCCGCCTATCTCTACGATGAAATTTCGCAAGAGCAGGCCGAAAGATCGGCAAGCTATTTCATCGGCTATTTCAAAGAGGGCAAGCTAAGCCGCTATGAGAAAATTTACGAAGGCGAGAGAGCTTTTTCGAGCGAGGATATAAAGCGGTAGACGCGATTTAAAATTCAGATAAAAGGAGCGGCCATGAGAGGTATTTTTAAAATTTCGCCTGAGGGTGCGGCAAATTTTGCGGCGCTAAATTTAAAGGCGCGGGCGATTGTTTCGGCGGGCGCTTTTGGGGCGCAGACGGCAGTTTTAGCAGACAAGCTTCGAGTGCGAACGGCAGTTTTAGCAGGCTCGATTTTAGCGGCGACGTTGGCGCTTGCGATGCCTGCGAGCGCGACCGAGACGAGCGAGGCGGCGGCGAAACACGCGGCGGCGGATAAAATTTGCCTGCAAAAGACGAGCTACAAAACAGAGGGCGGCGCCGTGCCGCGCTACGAATATGAAGTAAGCCAAAACTACGACGCCAAAGCCCGC